>CAMWSI010000175.1 GCA_947176875.1 uncultured Bacteroidales bacterium | reverse complement strand
AAATACCCCCGTACCGATGTCGCGACGGCTCTCCGCCCCCGGTCCGGAAGCGACCACAAGCGGCAGCAAGCCCAGAATAAAGGCCATGGACGTCATGAGAATCGGCCTGAACCGCAACTGCGCCGCCTTAAGCGCGGCCGCCACCGCATCCGAACCTTTTTCCACCTCCTCTTTCGCGAACTCCACGATCAAGATAGCGTTCTTGGCCACCAATCCTATCAGCATCACAAGCCCGATCTGGAAATAGACGTTGTTCTCCATGCCGCAGAGCCATACCCCCAAATAGGCGCCGAAAACCCCCACGGGCAACGACAGAATCACGGCCACGGGCACCGACCAGCTCTCGTACTGCGCCGCCAGGAACAGGAATACGAACAGGAACGCCAACGCCAGCACCATGCCCGTTTTGCCGCCCGCATGCTTTTCCTGATAAGACAGCCCTTTCCATTCCACACCCACGTCAGACGGCAGATACCGTTGGGCCAGATCGGACAGAATGGCCATGACGTGTCCCGTACTGTAGCCTTGCGCCGCCTCGGCCTGAATCGTAGCCGCATTGAACATGTTGAACCGCTGGATCGCACCGGGTCCCGTCGTATATTCGGCCGTCCCCAGCGTCGTGATCGGAATCATCGCGCCCGAAGAACCGCGTACGAAAAACAGGTTCAGGTTATCCTTGTGGACGCGGTAAGGCGCCTCGGCCTGCATCTCCACGCGATAAACGCGGTTGAACATGTTGAAATCATTGACATAGAGCGAACCCGTAAACGTCTTTATCGTCGAAAAAATATCGGCCATCGGCACGCCCAGCAACTGCGCGCGGTCGCGATCGACATCGAAATAAAGCTGCGGAATATCCTGTTGCATGGAAGCCGAAACCCCCACGAGCTCCTTGCGCTGGTTCGCCAACAGAACAAGCGTATCCACGGCTTGCTGCAACCGCTCGTAGGAAAGACCGCTCCGCGCCTCGAGCACCATCTCCACGCCGCCCGACGATCCCAAGCCCGGAATCACGGGCGGAGAGGTCAGAAACACCTTGCATTCCGGATATTGCGAAAACTCGGCGCGCACTTCGGCCATCGTGCGGTTCATGTCCGTATTGCCGCGTTCGTCCCACGGTTTGAGGATGACCGTAAGCGTGCTGCGCCCTTGGCTTGTACCGATCCGCGGGCTCGAACCCGTCACGTTGAGCACGTATTGCACGTCCCTGTGTCCCAGCAGGTAATCCATCGCCCGTTCGGTCACTCGCCGCGTGCGTTCCAGCGTCGCGCCCTCCGGCAATTCCAGTTCCACGGTAAAATACCCCTGGTCTTCTTTCGACATGAAACTCGTAGGAACCACGCGGTTCAGCAAGAAGACGGCCAGCAGCATAAGACAGAACAGACCGGCGAAGCGGCGCGAATGGTTGAGCGTATAGCGGATGCCCTTCTGACAGACGGCCGACCCGGACTCTATCCACCGGTTGATCTTACGGAAAATCCAGGCCTTGGGACGGTCGGACGCTTCAGGTTTGAGCAACAACGAGCACATGACGGGACTTAACGTCAGGGCCACGACGGTGGATATGATGACCGACACGGCGATTGTGATCGTGAACTGACGGTAGAGCTGCCCCGTGATGCCGCCCAAGAAACTCACAGGCACAAAGACGGCACAGAGTACAAGCGACATCGCGATAAGCGCGCCGCCCAGATTGCGCATGGCCTTTTTCGTGGCCTCATAAGCCGAAAGCCCCTCGGTACGCATGATACGGTCCACATTCTCGACCACGACGATGGCGTCATCGACCACGATGCCGATGGCCAGAATGAGCCCTAAAAGCGTCATGAGGTTGAGCGAAAAACCGAACGCGAGCATCACACCGAACGTACCGATGAGCGAGATAGGTACGGCCACGATCGGTATCAGCGTGGCGCGCCAGTTCTGCAACGCGAGGAAGACGACGAGGATGACGAGCGCCAAGGCTTCCAACAAAGCCCGGAAAACATGATGGATGGAATTGGCGATATATTCCGTTACGTCGAACGGTATCCGGTAACTGATACCCTCCGGAAAATTCAGGCTGATTTCCTCCATGGCCGCCCGTACCGATTCCGCCACCTCCATGGCGTTGGCGCCCGGCAACAGGCTGATGTTCAATACGGCCGCATTGCCGCCGTTGATGCCGCTCTCGGTATTGTACGACGAGGCTTCGAGCGAGATACGCGCCAGATCGCGCAACCGGATGATGCTCCCGTCGGCATAGGCGCGCACGACGATTTCCTCAAACTGCGACACGGTGGAAAGCCGCCCCTGCGCCGTAATCGGAATCGTGATGTCGATGCCGTCGGCGGGCGCCTGTCCCAACACGCCGGCCGCCGACTCGCGGTTCTGGTCGCGGATAGCCGACTGTATATCCTTGACGGTCAAACCGTAATTAGCTAACTTATCGGGTTCGACCCAAATCTTCATCGCATAATAACGGCTGCCCACATTGCTGACCTGCCCTACACCCGGCACGCGCCGCAACATATCCAATACGTTGAGCGTGGCATAATTGCTCAAATACACTTCGTCGAACTTGGGCGTATTCGACAGAAGCGTTATGGTCATGAGACGACCCGCGGCCGCCTTCTCGACCGAAAGCCCGTTGGTCACGACCTCGGCGGGCAGACGCGACTCGGCCAGTTTGACACGGTTCTGGATCTCGACGGCCGCCAGATCGGGATTCGTGTTGATGTCGAACGTGACCACGCCGGTAAAGCCGCCCGAATTGCTGCAGGTCGATTCCATATAGAGCATGCCCGGCGTACCGTTGAGCTGTTGCTCTATGGGGGTGGCCACCGCCTGCGTCACGGTCTGCGCGTTCGCGCCCGGATAAGAAGCCGAAATACGCACCGTAGGCGGCACGATCTTGGGATACTGATCCACCGGCAACAAGGCCAAGCCTATAAGACCGACTATGACGATAATGACCGAGAATACCGTCGAAAACACCGGCCGGTCTATGAAGAAATCGGATTTCATCGGGCGGAATCGATTTGATAAATGTCGGACAACCGCACTTTCTGCCCGTGGGTCAGTTTGTGATAACCCTCCGTAATCACTTGTTCGTTAGGCGCGAGCCCGCGTTCCACTATGACCGAGTTGCCTATCTCGGGGCCGAGTTCGATAAAACGCTTCTCGCAGATGCTGTCGGACCGCACCACGAAGATATAGGCGCCCCCTTTTTCAATAATCAACGCGCGCAGAGGCACGACCATCGCATTCTCGCGCACGTCCAGCAACAGTTTGACGCGCGTTACCTGCCCCGGCAACAACACGTAGTCGGGATTGGGCATGGCCGCCCGCACCGTAAACGTACCGGTTTTGGGATCCACCTGCGGATCGGCGAAATCCACAAGGCCCGTGTAAGGGTAAACCGTATTGTCGGGTAATGTCACGGTAATGGAC
>CAMWSI010000174.1 GCA_947176875.1 uncultured Bacteroidales bacterium | reverse complement strand
AAATCAACGTGACGCCCTTGCCCGAGATTTCCGTCGGTATCAAGCACGACACTTTGATTTGCGAAGGCGAGGCATTGCTCTTGCCGGCCGAAACGAATCCCGAAGCCAAGGCCGCCGTGACTTGGATCAAAACGACGGATGGGAGCGGCACGGAACCCATACAGCCAGGTCCATACGTCATGTACGAGAACGCCACGATTACCGCTATCGCCACCAACCTCTGCGGATCAAGCAAGCCGGCATCCTTCAAGGTACGGATCGGCAAACGCCCGGCGATTTCTTTCACGCCGTCGGACATCGTCAGAGACTGTCCGTACACCCCGGTCTCTTTGACCGGAAACGGTGGCGATAAGTATGTTTACCGCTTATACGACTTGCGCGCTCATCAAGCGGCGACACCCCCTCAGTTCGGTGCCCAAACGGGCCTGCAAGACTATCCGCTGCAATTACATGATTCCTTGGCATTGGTTTATGAGGCGGAAAACCATTTGACCGGCACCGGTTTTCAACCCGCTTCATTGATTTGTTCCGCATCCGATACCGCCCTGATTGTCGCTTATCCGCTTCCACCGGTCAAAATCGCTTACGACGGACAATCCCCTGCGGATGACGGTACCCTTTGTGTACCGCGCGACCGAAGTTTCAATTTGGTCGCTTCCGGATCCGACACCTATATGTGGCAGAATGACCCGACCAAGTCGGGAGCGAATCATAGGCTCACTTTGACTCAGGACGAGACGATACAGGTCCGGGTGACAGAGCGTGCGCACGGTTGCCATGCCGACTTTACCGTCCAATGCGTTATTTCGGTGGAACACGCGGACCGCATCAAGGACGCCACCGTCTGTCCGGATGAAAACGTCTGCTTTGAAGCCGACTTGTTGCCTGACACGAAATACGCCTGGTCGAACCCGCAGGGAACGGACTTGAACCATTCGGCCGAACGGTTTTGCTTCAACCCGACCGCGGATCCGGGGCAAACGGGCACCTATACCTTGACGACGGAACGGAAAGGTTGTCGCGAGGTCCTGACGTACGAATTGACATTCCACCCCTATCCGACCCCGCAGATCATCACGAAAAGCCCTGAAGTCTGCGAAGGTTCGAATGTGGTGTTGCAGGTTTATTCCGGTATGTCGGAGGCCGAAGAGAAGCGCGCGACCTACCGTTGGGAAAAAGCCGACGGCGCATTTATAAGCGACAGGCCCAATTTTTGGATTCCCGGCATCTCGACAGGCGATGCCGGCTTATACCGGGCCATTGTAACGAGCCAGGCCGGTTGCCAAGGGCAAGACGATATCACATTGACCGTCGGCATGCATATAACGCCTGATTTTCAGATTGCAACATCTTATTGCGAAGATGAGGAAACGACCCTGACGGCAAGTCCGGCCGGTTCCGGCTATATTTACCGTTGGTTTACCGACAGCAGGGTCATCCCTACGGATGAAACCGTACCGACGGCAAAGATAGCCTGGCAACGGAACGACAACGGTACTTTATACTTGGAAATCCAGCAAACCGGATGTACGGACACGGCTTTTCGGCCACTGACCGTTATTCCGCGCCCCCACCTGAGCGGTCTGCCGCAGGATACCGGCCTTTGCACCGAGATGCCGCTGTGCCTGAATCCGGTTGCGGACCTTACGCCCGATAAAGTCATTTGGTATTTCATCGATGCGAACGGCACCAAGACGGTTTTGCGTCAGGATGCGAATCCGGATTTGACTTACTGCTGGAACCAGGTGGATGCGTTGCAGAACGGCCT
Organism: uncultured Bacteroidales bacterium; assembly: GCA_947176875.1. Taxonomy (GTDB): domain Bacteria; phylum Bacteroidota; class Bacteroidia; order Bacteroidales; family P3; genus CAMXAS01. The sequence goes on along the minus strand of CAMWSI010000174.1, from coordinate 1,705 downwards.
TTACTATCTCGATGTCTCTCACCAAGGTTGCCTGAGTGTTTCCGACACGGTACGACTGACCGTCTATCCGTTGCCGGACATCCGTATAGACGGCCCTGCCTTTATTTGCGACGGCGACACGGTGACACTGGCCGCCGTATCCAATACCCAAGGTTCCAACCGCTGGTCGCCGTCCGGTCAGACGACAGAGGCCATACGGATAACGGAAGCCGGCCGTTATGCGGTAACCCGCACTTCGGAATACGGTTGCGCGGATTCGGCCGACATCAGACTGGAAGCCCGGCCGCTCCCCTACTTCACGTTGCCGGCCGACACCTCCCTTTGCCGTGGCACGTCGTTCATGATTTACGGCCCCGACGGCATGGACGCATACGTTTGGCACGACGGTCTTGAAGAAAAAGACCGGCTTGCGGAAGACGAAGGCTGGTATATCCTGACGGCCTTCCGCAACGAATGCGGTTTCAGCGACAGCCTCTACGTACACCTGACGTTCTGCGGCCAATTCCATTTTCCGACGGCCTTCACGCCCAACGACAACCGTATCAACGACACTTGGGGCGCCATCAGCGCGGCCAAGGAAGAGGATATGGCCGAATACGACCTGATGGTGTTCGACCGTAACGGCAAAAAAGTGTTTCACGGCAAACGCATTTCCGAACAATGGGACGGCAAATACAAGGGACAGCTTTGTCCGCCGGGCGTATATACCTATTCGTTCCGTGCTTTGGAAAAGGAAGAAGGCATCAAGTACCAATCGAGCGGCACCGTCACGATTGTACTGTAAGCCCGTTGCGGGCCGCGGTCATCCGGTTATGGGCCGATGTGGACGGTGCCCGTTCCCGGACTTGTTGAAAAAAACGATTCGAATAGGCATAAAAATTTGGAGAGAACGAAATTTTATGCTATTTTTGCAGCCTTGTTTGCCCAGGTGGTGGAATTGGTAGACACGCTACTTTGAGGGGGTAGTGTCGGTTACGACATGCAAGTTCGAGTCTTGTCCTGGGCACCACCAAGCAAAACAAACGACAAGCCGGTTGAAAAACGGTTTGAGCCCGAATGGCGGAATTGGTAGACGCGCTAGTTTCAGGGACTAGTTCCCGCAAGGGAGTGCAAGTTCGAGTCTTGTTTCGGGCACCAAAAAAGGTTGAGGCATCGCTTCAGCCTTTTTTCTTTACAGAGGTTTCGTTAAAACGCGGCCGGAGACCGGGAACGCCGCGTTGGCCTAAACGGACGCCTGCAGGACGTTACCGTACAACCTCCCCTGCCAAGTACCGCGTTCGCGCATGCGTGCGATGATACGTTCGGCGACACGTTCGGAACGTAGCCCGAAAGCCGGACCGCCCAAGAAACGCGGCGGCACTTCGCCGGCCAACCGTTCGATACGGATATGTGGCGACAGCCGTTCCAAAAAATCCACGACCAGTTCGACATAGGATTCCACTGTAAAAAACGAGAAGCGCTCCGGATACGTCTCGTATTCACGCGCCATAGCCGTATTTTTGATAATCTGCAGCTGATGCAGTTTAAGCGAGTCCAACGCCGGCCAGCCTGAAAGCAAGGCCGCCTGCGCGACCATCTCCGCGCGACTTTCGCCCGGCAGACCGAACATGAGGTGTCCGCCGCAAGCCAGGCCGTAGGACGCCGCCCGTCGGTAGGCATCCACCGTACAGGCCAGATCGTGACCGCGGTTGATACGGTGTAACGT
>CAMWSI010000173.1 GCA_947176875.1 uncultured Bacteroidales bacterium | reverse complement strand
ACATAATGCCGATGCCTGTTTGGTTAAAATTCCCGTTGTAAAATCAAGGGCTGGGGAAATCGGTCGCGTTTCCGGCCTTCATGCCGTCGGATATGCGCGTCCAAACCGACCCCGCCCGTATTTATACGAAAAAAGGGTAAGCTACTTACATCGCACCGCTACAACCATCGTACCCTTGCTGTCTTCCAACCCTGGGGGGATTAAATAGGAGCTGGTCGTGTAAGACTTACCCGATGCAAAAGTAGCATAAATTTTATTTTTTCACAAGCCCGGTACGGGCCGGCCGGCGGACAATCCTTCCAGGGAATATTTCGGGGATGTCTGAGAGCGTCCGGGGCGAGGTGCAGGACGGTTCCGTTGCCGGTCACCGGATCATAGCGCTAAATTTTCCATTTCACACTATGGTATTTTCCGTATTTTTGGCGTATCTTCGCATTTTGTGGCGGCGTTTCCCGAACAAAAGCGCAAAACCGGCGGAAACATCGCCCGTAAACGACAAAGCAAACCTATGGCATTCTCATTCAAACGTCCGCAGAGCAAGCCAGACCGCAGGGCCCTCGGCTATGCCGCGGTCTGGGGTGGCCTGACGGCCGTTGCCCTCGTGTTGCTGACCGCCGTCTGCCAGAGTGCCGGGTACAAGCCGGGCGCACCGCTGACATGGATTTCCTACACGCTGCTGTTGATAAGCCTGACCGGCGGCCCCTTGCATTACCGCAGGCAATTGGTGCCGGAAGCCCCGTTCAACACGCGACAGGCCTATCTGATGTGCGTCTTTCAGGCCCTGCTGACCGCGAGCCTGTTCGTTTTGCTGTTCCATGCGTATATGAGTTGGATAGACCTTGATTTCATGGCGGATTTCAAGGAACGCCAACGGCTGTATTGGGAACGTTATCCCGATGTGGCGGAACCGGAACGCGTGGAACGGTTGCAATACATAGGAGACATGCGGGCCGGCCATATCCTTTGGAACGTTTGGGGGGAATTGGTCATGATAGGCGTGCTGTTTCCGCTCCTTATCGCATTGATGGTTAGAAAAGACAGATAAATATGGATATATCGGTTATCGTACCGCTGTACAACGAAGAGGAATCGTTGCCGGAACTGACGGCCTGGATAGAGCGCGTCATGCGGGAAAACGGATTCAGTTACGAAGTATGGCTCGTGGACGACGGCAGCCGTGACCGCTCCTGGGAGGTCGTGGAAAGACTCGCCGCCGCGAATCCTTCGGTCAAAGGCATTCGATTCCAATGCAATTACGGCAAGTCAGCCGCCCTCAATACGGGTTTCGAACATGCGAACGGCGAGGTCGTCGTCACGATGGACGCCGACATGCAGGACAGCCCGGACGAGATTCCCGCACTGTACCGCATGATTAAAGACGAGGGCTTCGACTTGGTTTCGGGCTGGAAGAAAGTCCGGCACGATCCAAAATCCAAGACGATTCCAACCAAATTGTTCAACTGGGCGACGCGCCGCATGTCGGGCGTCCGGTTGCATGACTTCAACTGCGGCCTCAAAGCCTACCGTTTGGACGTCGTCAAGGCCATAGAGGTATATGGCGAGATGCATCGTTACATTCCGGTTATCGCAAGCCGGGCGGGTTTCCGTCACATAGGCGAGAAAGTCGTGGAACATCGCGCCCGCCAGTACGGCAGCACTAAATTCGGCGGCTGGAACCGCTTTATCAACGGACCGCTGGACTTGCTTTCCATCAGTTTCATGAGCCGTTTCTCTAAAAAACCGATGCATTTTTTCGGCAGTTTGGGCCTGCTCATCTTCTTCATCGGCTTTATCGCGGCCTGTGTCATCGGTGCCCAGAAACTCTGGTGTCTGAACCACGGCATACCGGCGATATTGGTAACGGATTCGCCCTATTTCTATATAGCGCTCGTCTGCATGATGATAGGCGCGCAGTTTTTTCTGACCGGCTATTTGGGAGAACTCGTCGGCCGAAACTCGCCGACACGCAACCAATATAACATACGACAGACGACGGAACAATGAGGTATCGTACGGTCTGGCGGCTGACGGCCGGTTCGGCCTTGTTTTTAGATAGGGACGGCGTTCTGAACCGCTGTGTGGATACCGGTTACATCCGGAACAGAGAGGACTTCGCGTTCTTGCCCGGCGTATTGTCGGCCCTGAGGGAAGCCGCCGTTCTGTTCCGGCATATCTTCGTCGTGACGAACCAACCGGCCGTGGGCAAAGGTCTGATGACGGACGCGGAACTGGAAAGTCTGCATACGTGGATGTGCGACGAAATAGCACGGCACGGCGGCCGTATCGACCGTGTTTACAGTTGCCCCGACCCGAAAGAGGCCGGCGGTTTCTACCGCAAGCCGGCCGTGGGTATGGGGCTGCGGGCGCAGAAGGAGTTTCCGGCCGTGGTTTTCGCCGATTCGTTCATGGTGGGCGATACGCGCACCGACATGGCGTTCGGCCATCGGCTCGGAATGCATACGGTGCTGATCGGCGACAGTCCGACCGCTCTGGCGCCGCCTTGCCTTGTGGAACGTCGCCATGACGGATTGGCCGCCTTTATAAATTCGATAGCAACGATATGAAAAAATACGGAAAATTCTTTATACAGACATGGGTATGGTCTTGTATATGCCTGTCGGGAAGTGCTTTCGCCGGCCACGATCCGGATGCCCCGGCTTTTACCGACAGACACGCGGGCATGGCCGCCTGCAGCGGAGCGGACTATCCGGCTGCCTCGGCGGTGGCCGCCGATACCAACCGACTGGATGCCAAGGGGCGCAAGCAGGGCCTGTGGATCCGTCAGGATACCGCACGCCGTTTGTTTTACCAAGGGTATTTCAAGGACGACCTGCCGCAAGGCCGGTTCATATACACCGACCACGAAGGTGTCACAGTGGCCGAAGCCTTTTATTTCCGGGGCGGTTACGCTTCTTACAACCGTTTCTATTACCCGGATGGCAAACTGTTGTCCGAGGGCTATTATTTAGACCGTCGAAAAGACAGCGTTTGGACTTATTACCGCGCGGATGGCAACCGAATCCGCAGTCTGACCTACAGGAACGGCCAACAGGACGGCTTGGCCTGCCTTTACGACGACGAAGGCCGTGTCATGGAAGAGATGCGATGGTTCCGCGGATTGCGGCAAGGGGCGTGGTGGAAACGCGAGGCACAAGGCTACCAGTCCGGTTTCTATCATCTCAACAAGTCGCAAGGCGCTTACCATGCGTTTTATCCCGACAGCGGCCGTTATATCGTAGGGAATTACGACGACGGCGCCAAAGACGGCCTTTGGTCATTTTACTTGCCCGCGCCATCGGGACGCCTGTATAAGGAAGAGGTCTATCGCCAGAACAAACTGACGGAAAAACGCTTGTTTTTACAGATAGAGGGCAAATTGCACGCGATTTCCGTCGATACGGTCGCGGCCGTGCTCAAAAGCCCGGACGGTATGGGCGATGTGTTCACATGGCGCGGCGACGCGCTGCACAGTGACGA
>CAMWSI010000172.1 GCA_947176875.1 uncultured Bacteroidales bacterium | reverse complement strand
AAAAAATAGTGTTTGTTCTCATCGTATTCGTCGGCCTTGAACTCGAATTTGGAAGTCTGCGCCCCGCCCTCCACCTGAATGGACTTGCTTTCGGAACGCTGTTCCGAAAAGACCCCCGTCACATAAGTGTTCCCGAACTGCAACCTGGCCTTGACGCCGAACAATTCCTGCACGCCCGAAATCAAGGTTGTGTTAAGCGGGAAACTGATATTGCCGGCTTCTATTGACTTGATGATATCATCCTCCTTGCCCTCGTAACGCAATTGCAGCTTGTTGTCGAAATTGAACAGGGCCTCGGTGTTGTAGTTGATGTCGAAATTGATTCGGTCACCTATCCTGGCGTTGAGGTTCAGGTCTATCTTGGCGTCGAAATCGAAATTGAACGTCTTGCGGTGCCGCACGTCCAGAGCAGGATCGTCACGGCGCGTCCCCACGAACGCGAAAATAAGCTCGACGGAGCCGTTCAAATCGAATTTGATGAAGTCCTTTCCGAACATATTGTCCAGAAAATACATATTGATGTTGAGACCGGGAATCAGACTGCCCAAACCCGACGAAGCCGTAGGCGTGTAAGCCGCCTTGCTTTTCCAATAGTCGCGCATCGACCGCTCCATATCGTACTGCATGAACTCCCGGCGATCCATGTCGCGCGAACTGAGTACCATGCCGCCCATACTGGTCGTCACCGTGTAGGTATTGTCCTGCGCGTTGAAGCGGACCTCTTCCTTGGCGGGCGCCTTGAAATAAATATCCTTGGCGGCCGGCAATTCCCCGTCGAAATCGGGTTCAGGCACGGGATAACGCAACGCACTGTCGGCGGCGGCCATATCTGAAAACGACAAAGGGGCGGCATACACCTCCCCCAAAGCCATTCCTATACAGAATGCCGTCCCTGCGATTGCTTGCCGCATCCGGCGGCCTCGAATTTTCATTATACCCTTTGATGTAGGCGCTTAAGAGTATTCTTTATAACATCCGCAATGCTTGCTTGATTACACTTTCTATGTCCGCAGCCGGATCGACCGCCAGCACTTTGTCCAACACTTTTTCGGCCGCGCTTTTCGCATAACCCAACATGACCAATGCGCCCAAGGCCGTTTCCCTTTGCGGATAAGCCTGGGCCAACATGCCGCCGGCCGCCGGCGTCTCCGCGGTTTCCACCTTGCCGACCTTGTCTTTGAGATCCACAATGATCCGCTGGGCCGTCTTGGCACCTATTCCCTTAACCGCCTGTATCTTGCGGACGTCATCCTGCATTATGGCACGCACCGTCTCCGTCGGCGACATGGCCGACAAAATCATGCAAGCCGTATTCGCCCCCACGCCCGACACCGAAACCAACAATTGGAACAACTGTTTTTCAACGGCGGTATAAAATCCGAACAGCTGTTGCGCATCTTCCCTGTAAATGGGATGCACCAACAATTTGGCCTGCGGCAAATCCTTGATTTGAGAATAGGTATGGAGCGATATGCGGATCTCATATCCTACGCCGCCGCAATCCAACACCGCACACACGGGATTGATTTCGGACACACGCCCCTCTATATAAGCGAACATTCTTTATTACGACGATTTTGTACTTTGCAAAGATAGGCTTTTTTTCCTACCTTTGCAAGTTAAACGATATGTCCGCCCGATACTTCGGGCGATTTGACATCAAGGCCGGCGACCTGCGCCGGCCCGTTGTTTTCTGTGTAAAGTTTTTTTTATGGATCAATTCGTAGTTTCCGCCCGCAAATACAGGCCGGACACCTTCGAATCCGTCGTGGGCCAGGAAGCCATCACGACCACGTTGAAAAACGCGATTCGAAGCGGGCACATCGCCCAATCGTTCCTGTTCTGCGGCCCGCGCGGCGTAGGCAAGACCACCTGCGCCCGCATCCTGGCCAAGACCATCAACTGCATGAACCCGACGCCCGACATGGAGGCCTGCGGGGAATGCGAGTCTTGCCGCGGCTTTCAGGAGAACGCCTCCCAAAACATTTACGAACTCGACGCGGCTTCCAACCGTTCGGTCGAAGCCATGCGCAGCCTGATCGAACAAGTGCGGATACCGCCTCAGGTCGGACGTTATAAAGTTTATATCATAGACGAAGTCCACATGCTGACGACCGAGGCTTTCAACGCGTTTCTGAAAACCCTGGAAGAACCGCCCGCGTACGCCAAGTTCATTCTGGCCACGACCGAACGCCACAAGATTCTGCCGCCGATTCTCTCGCGATGCCAGATTTCTGATTTCAAACGCATCACCACGGAAGATATCGTCAAGCACCTGCAAAAAATAGCGGTGGCGGAAAACATCACGGCCGAAGAGGAAGCGTTGCGGATCATCGCCCAGAAAGCCGACGGCGGCTTACGCGACGCGCTTTCGATGTTCGATCAACTCGTCAGTTTCTCGAACGGACAAGTCACGTACAATCAGGTCATATCGCTGCTCAACATCCTTGACTACGATTATTACTTCCGCTTCACGGACCTGTTTCTGAAAGGGGATCACACGCAATTGTTACTGCTTTTCAACCAGGTTCTCGACCACGGTTTCGACGCCCAGCATTTCGTCAACGGCCTGAACCAGCATTTCCGCAACCTGTTGCTTTCCCAAGACGGGCAGACGCGGCCATTGCTGGAAATGTCGCCGGCCTTGCAGGAACGCTACGGACAACAAAGCGCGCAATGCCCGCCCCAGACATTGCTGGACGGCATGACGCTCTGCACGCGCTGCGATCTGGACTATCGCGCCAGCAACAACAAACGGTTGCTCACGGAGATGTTGCTGTTGCAGATCTGCGCTCTGTTCGGGCAATCGGTTTTTCCCTCCGTTGTCTCCAATCCGACGGAAGTAGAAGGTAAGCCTTCGAAGGAGACAACGGCCGAAGCTCCGTCGGCCCCCAAACCCCAACCCGAACCTCAGACGGCAACGGTACCGTCCCCCACGCTCCCATCGCGCCCCGAAACACGGGATGCGGTGCCGCACACCGCCGTTCAGGCACATAGTCCAACGCCTCTCCAACCGGCACAAACCGGTACGCGACGCGCTCCCCTTTCGATAAAACACATCCAAAAAAACCTCGCCGCCATCCAACAGACGGCCGCCCAGACCGTCACGGTTGCCGACACCGCCCGTCCGCTTGACTTCTCCGGACTGCAATCCATCTGGGACGCCTACGCCGACGGCTTCCAAAGCAAATCGCCCGGCAAATACGACATCCTCAAACACGCGCGAATCAAGGGTGAGGGCCACACGGTCGAACTCACGGTCGGCAATGCGGTGCAGGCGGACATGCTGGAAGAAGACAAGGCGGAGATCTGTGCCGCCCTGCGGCAGGCCCTGCAGGCGGACGCCCTTTCCTTGAGCATCCGGATTGACGAACAAGTCAAACAGGACGTCAAAGTCTATACAGCCCAGGAAAAATACAAAAGCATGCTTGAACAGAATGCCGAGTTGCGCAACTTCAAGGAAATGCTGCAATTGGACATAGAA
>CAMWSI010000171.1 GCA_947176875.1 uncultured Bacteroidales bacterium | reverse complement strand
TCGCGGAAAATTGAAAATCAATTCATCATGAACCTGCAACAACATACGCGCCGCAAAACCTTCCCGTTTCAGGCGGTCGGCGATGCGTATCATCGCGATTTTAATCATATCGGCCGACGAGCCCTGTACCGGCGCGTTCACGGCATTGCGTTCGGCATAATTGCGCACGACCGCGTTACCGGAAACGATATCCGGCAGATAACGGCGACGGCGGCACATCGTCTCCACATAACCTTTTTCCCTGGCCGTTTCCAGCACGTCCGCCATATAGGATTTGAGGCCGGGATACTGCAAAAAGTATTTCTCTATGAGTTCGGCGGCTTCCTTACGGCTTATCTGCAAGCGTTCGGCCAAACCGAGAGCCGATATGCCGTAAATGATGCCGAAATTGACCGTCTTGGCCATGCGACGCATGGCCGGCGTCACGTCTTCCAACGGCACGTTGAATACCTTGGCGGCCGTGGCCGTATGCACGTCCTTATGACACGAGAAGTCCGCCTGCATCGACTCGTCGCCGCTCATCGACGCGATAATCCGCAGTTCTATCTGCGAATAGTCGGCCGACAGCAACAAATCGCCCTCACCGTAAGGCACGAACGCCTTGCGGATTTCCCGGCCCATTTCGTTGCGGACTGGGATACTCTGTAGATTGGGATTCGTGGAACTCAGACGCCCCGTCGAGGCCACGGCCTGATTGAACGTCGTATGGATACGCCCCGTCTGCGGATCAATCAGTTGCGGCAAGGCTTCGGCATACGACGATTTGAGTTTGCTCAAACTGCGGTACGACAGTACCAAATTGACAATCGGATGCTTATGCGCCAGTTTCTGCAACACGTCTTCGGCCGTGCTCCACTGTTTGGTCTTGGTATGCTGGGGTTTGTCGGTAATCTGCAATTTCTCGTAAAGAATCTCGCCCAATTGCTTGGGAGAACCTATATTGAAAGACTGGCCGGCCAACGTATAGATTTCCTGACTCAGCGCCTGCATTTTCTGTTCCAGAATCTGTCCGAAATCCTGAAGGCTATCGCGATCCACCTTCACGCCGTCGGCTTCCATTTGCGCCAACACATAGGCCAACGGCATCTCCATGTCTTCGAACAACGCCATGCTTTCGGTCTCCGTCAGGCGTTCATACAGGTTTTCCCATACCGGACACGACAGGTAAGCCTCCTGCATGCAATGTCCGGCGGAAGTATCGGCGGGCACGCAACGTTCGTGCAACACCGACTCCACCATACGCGCGAATTCGTGCGAATTTTCCGGGTCTATGACATAATGCGCCAACAATACGTCCTTGCATTGACCGCGCCGCGACATCGCCTCCACATCCATGCCCGCATGGCGACACAGATGCCAAAGCCGTTTGGCATGATAGACGACCCAGGGACTATCGCGGTCCAATATATGACGTTCGAACCAAGCCTTTTCCTTTTCGGTCGGAGGCTGTTGCAAATCGTAACGGAAAAATCCCTTGCGCGGATGTCCGAACGCCCACGACGTCATGCCGGCGTAACGCCAATGCCGCTCGTCGTCGCAGGCTACGGCCACCGCCACCGGCCCGTCCGTGCCGAAAATCCGGCCGAATTCCCGTTCCATGGTTTCTAAATCCGGCCAGACCTGAAATTCCGCGCCGTAAGTGGTTTCGGCAACATCTCCTGTCGGAACGGCCGTAGCGACCTCATCGGCCGACGTCCCGGAAAGCGATGAAAACAAATCCGGGCCGGCCGGCGCGACGGGTTTGGCCGAGCGACCGCGTCGATGGCCGGCCGAAGCGGCCTGAGACGGCAAGCCTGTCGCGTCCGCCGGCGCCTCGGCGGCCGAAAGGGACACCGCCGGCAAGGCACCGCCGGTTTCGTTCCGGGCGTTCAAGCCGTAAAATTCCCACATCCGCGCGGCAAAACCGCGCATTTCCAATTCTTCCAGCAAGGCTTCGGTCGCGGCCACGTCCGGCTGTTTCAAACGCAAGGCTTCGGCCTCGAACGATACCGGAACATCCAACATTATCGTTGCCAATTGCTTGGAAAAAAGCGCCTGTTCCGAATATGCCCTGATACGATCGCCTATTCTGGCCGGCGTGATTTCATCGCTATGCGCAATCAATTCCTCTATCGTGTCGAACTGCTGCAACAGTTTCTTCGCCGTTATCGTCCCTATGCCGGGCACGCCCGGAATATTGTCGGCAGAATCGCCGCCCAAACCCAACAAATCTATGATCTGTGTCGGGAATTTGACGCCATAATGCGCGCATACCTCAGGTATTCCGAATATCTCGACGCCTCGGCCCCGATGCGGCGGCCTATACATGAAAATATGATCGCTGACCAATTGCCCGTAGTCTTTGTCGGATGTCACCATATAGACATCATACCCTTCCCGTTCGGCTTTCTTGGCCAACGTTCCCACCAAATCGTCGGCCTCGTAGCCCGGCATCTCCAGAATCGGAATCCGCAACACTTCGAGCAACCGACGCACATAAGGCAGACAACGGCTCAAATCCTCAGGCATCTTCTCGCGGTTGGCCTTGTATTCGGCATATGCCTCGTGACGGGTCGTAGGCGCCTGCGTATCGAAAGCGACGCCTATATGCGTCGGACGTTCTTTTTTCAACAGATCCAGCAAGGCATTGGCAAACCCCAACACCGCCGAAGTATTCAAACCTTTGGAATTGATGCGGGGACTTTTGCTCAACGCGAAATAAGCCCGGTACACCAGTGCCATGGCATCTAAAAGAAACAGTTTTCTATCCGTCTGTGACATCATCGCTTTCTTTGGAATTTCACGTTCTGTTCCACCAAATCCCGAGACTGTCACTCTCCGTAATTCGCTTCATAATACTTCCTGTAGGCATCCAAATCCAGCGTTGTACGGAGTTTCTCGAAATTCTCCTCGGAGATTTCCCCCCAAAATCCGTCTTCCGGCTTCACGGCCGAAAAGACATACGTATTGGACGATAAGTTCTTGGCATAATCGTTCGCCCTTTCGAAATCCCTGAAACCGGTAATCACAAACATGAAGTCGTTTTCGCCGAACTCTTCGAAGCCGACATTCAAATCCAAATCCGCATAGAATTTATGGTTGATATCCTCTATACGGACCCGCATGGCCCGAACGTTGAGTTTTTTTCTCTCGCAAATAAACACCACATGGTGCGGCGCATAAGGATCTTTCTGCACGAACGCCGGTTCCGCCGGTTCCGTTCGCCCGTCGCCGACGGTGCGTCCGCCGCCCCCCCCGCGGACGGACGGGATTTCCGCAACCGGCTCGGGCTTTGGCGTCCGCTTGGCCTCTCTTCTCGCACGATCCAACAAAACGTCTATGCGTTCGGTCAGTTCATGATCCGGATAGGAATTCTTGAAATTCTCCAGCAATGCGATCATTTCCTCGTAACCGGACGTATGCGCCAGGCCGACCGCCCGCAAAAACATGAGTTGCGGCTTGAACGCATTGACGGGATAACGGCTCTCGATATCCGTCATCACCGCCATCATCTCGCCGAACCGGTTGGCCGAGAAACACGCGTAAGCC
>CAMWSI010000170.1 GCA_947176875.1 uncultured Bacteroidales bacterium | reverse complement strand
CTCGCTGGCTTCCCGCGCTTCCCGGCCGCTGTGCCGCCGGCGCATGAACCGTAGGCGCTCGTCGCGGAACGACTGTATGCCCATGCTGAGTCGGTTTACAGGCGTGTATCGTCGGAGATCCGCTATCAGGCCGCGGTGTTCGGGATTGAGTTCAAACGTGATTTCGGGCGACGCGCTCCAGTGGAAAAGACGGCTCAGTCCGTCGAACAGCCGCACGCAGTCGGCGATTTCCAAGACAGATGGGGTTCCGCCGCCAAGATACAGCGTGTCGAAAACGGCTTTGTGCCAGGGTTCGGCCGGATTGGCGCGGCGTTGTTCCGCTTCCCGCAGTACCGCATCGACATAGCGTTTCCGATACGTTGGATCCGCCACTGAATAAAAGGCGCAGTACGTGCATTTCGATTCGCAGAAAGGCACATGGATATAAAGTCCGGCCGTCGGCCAACCGGTATCGACCTTATTCCCGTCCATCAACGGTCTCATGCGCGCAAGTCGTTTTCAGGGGTTGGCGCCGCGTTCAGCACGATGCGGAAAGTCGTTCCCTCGTTGATGACCGAAGACTTGACGAAAATCCGTCCTTTGTGGTACGATTTGATGATGCGTTTGCTCAACGTAAGGCCGAGCCCCCAGCCGCGCGTCTTGGTCGTGAAGCCCGGTTCGAAAATGGACGAGAACATATTGTGCGGAATGCCCTTGCCGGTGTCGCGTACATCTATGTAAATCTGCGGAAAATCGGTTTGAACCTCTACGAAAATATCACCCTTGCCGCCACCTATGGCGTTCACGGCGTTTTTGCACAGGTTCTCGATGACCCATTCGAATAGGTCGGCGTTGAGATAGGCGTATATCGTTTCGTTTTCACCGGGAGAGATGTGATAGTGTATGTGTTTGGAAGTCCGAATCTTGAGGTAATCCACCGCCCGATAGACAACTGGCATCAGGTTTTCGGCTTTCAGTTCCGGAATGGAGCCGATTTTGGAAAAACGCTGCGCTATCATTTGCAGGCGCAGGACGTCTTTTTCCATCTCGGCGAGGTTCTCGGGCGAAAGCGGTTCGTCCGGCTGTAATTTGTAGAATTCAATCCATGCCAGCAGCGAAGACAGCGGCGTGCCCAACTGATGCGCCGTCTCTTTCGACATGCCCCACCATACCTGATTCTGTTCGTTGCGGCGCGAAAGGTTGAACAGGAATGCGATACCGATGAGCAGTGCGAGCAAGGCGAACGACAATACGACGGGCAGGTAACGCAAGCCTCTCAGGAGGGGCGAAGCGTTATAGAAGATATACATTTTCTCGCGTGTGTCTTCGAGTCCGTCGATGACGATCGGCGGATGGTCCCTGCTCATGCGTCGGAGCAACTTTTCGATGCTTGTCTTGCTGTAAAACTGTTTGGCGTCGATGTTGGCGTATTGGATGATGCGGGTTTGGGATTCGTCGGTAATGACGATGGGCGCCGAGATGAATTCCGCCGCCGTCGTGATGCTGAAAGATTGTGAAAGTTCTTCCAAAAGGTTGTGTAGCCGGATAAATGTGGAGGATGGCTTGTAATAGAACAGGTAGCGTTCTCCTTCGGCCGTGACGGAAATGGGATCGTAATGCGTATATTCGTTGTAGCGCGGCGTGCCGAGCGGCAGGCTGTCGGACACGTCGAATTCCTCGCCGTGCGCTTCTATGACGCGGCCGTTCTGATCCACGACCATGAACGGGATGGAACGGTTGTCTGAAATGATGCGGATGAAGAAATCGAATTCCCGGGGCGAAGTATTTGTAGAGAGCAGACGTTCGTAGGCATAAGACCAGATCATGGCGTATTTGCGCTCTTCCAATTCCAGATTGGCGAACAGGGTGCGTGTGTATTCCATGAGCTCGGTCTGTTGTTGGAGCGAGGCCGCCCAACTGCGGATTTTGAGTTGCTCTTCGGTCTGTATTCTGGAAATCATGACCTGCGTGTACCAGAAAGTAATGGCCAAGAGAATCGCCGTGATGAAGACGAATATGAGGTTGAGCCGGTGGGCGAGCCGCGAGAATGCGATGTGTTTTTTCTTCATGGAACGGCGAACGGTAAAGGACAAAAATAGCAAAAGTCCGTAAGAAATTCAAATGTCGGATTTCAAGCAGGTGCTTATTGAGGAATATCCGGAACGGATGGTTCCGTCGCCGTCGTTCCAAGCGGAAAAAAATTTGTTTATATCGGGCTTTTGGCTTAACTTTGGAGGTTGGTCTGCCGGTGTCTGCGGAACGCTTGCAAAACGTTTGCAACGGCCGGAAACGATTGGCCGACTGAAGCAATAGGAAACAGAATATGAGCGATATGGTGGTGCGAAACGCAACGGCCGAAGACGACCTCCGTTTCATGCGGGAGGCGTTCAAATTGGCGCGGCAGGCTTTCGAGGCCGGCGAGGTGCCGGTGGGGGCCGTCGTTGTGGCCGACGGCCGGATTATCGGCAAGGGCTACAATCTGACCGAGACGCTGCACGACGCCACGGCCCATGCCGAGATGCAGGCGTTTACGGCCTCCACCGAATATCTTGGGGGCAAATACCTGACCGACTGTACGCTGTATGTGACGCTCGAACCCTGTTGCATGTGCGCCGGCGCGGCTTATTGGACACAAGTGAGCCGTATCGTTTACGGTGCCGACGATCCCAAACGCGGCGGTTTGCGTGTGCAGCCGTCGCTGTTGCATCCGAAGACGGTTTGCGAGGGCGGGCTCATGGCCGAAGAAAGCCGGGCGTTGTTGCAGGCGTTTTTTAGCGAGAGGAGAAGATAAGATGCGCAAGGAAATCACGATAGCGTACGAGGAATATCCCGACGAAAGTGCGTTGCCGGCGGCGGATGCCGCTTTGTTGCGGCAGGCGCGCCGTTATGTGGACAATGCTTATGCGCCCTATTCCGATTTCAAGGTGGGGGCGGCCCTGCGGTTGGCCGACGGGACGGTCGTATGCGGCAGTAACCAGGAGAATGTCGCGTTTCCGTCCGGGCTGTGCGCCGAACGGGTGGCCGTGTTTTCCGCCGGGGCCAATTATCCGGACGTGCCGATAGAGGCTTTGGCCGTTACGGCGCGCGCGGCCGACGGTCAGTTGACGGATTATCCCATCAGCCCGTGCGGGGCGTGCCGGCAGTCGTTGATAGAGTATGAACAGCGTTACGGACATAAGATCCGCGTGATTCTGCAAGGCGGCAGCGGCAAGGTGGTCGCGTTCGACGGCATCGACAGTCTGTTGCCGTTCCAGTTCGAGGCGGAGGGCATAGGGGCGGAAAGTGAACCGGCGGCGGGTAATGGAAAATCTAAACGGAAACCGGCATAGGAGAAGCGGATGATTATGTGGCATACGTGTGTGGAAGGCGTTTTATTGGGCTTCGGCTTGGCCGTCATGTTGGGGCCGGCCTTTTTCTCGTTGGTGCAAACGAGCCTGAGAAACGGTTTTTATGCCGCCATGCGTTTGGCGTTCGGGATATTTTTGAGCGATTCCGCTTTGGTCTGCATTGCGTTTTACGGCGCGGCCAAATTGTTTGAACTTTCGGCGGCCAAATATATTATCGGTGTGGTGGGGGGCGCGATAC
>CAMWSI010000169.1 GCA_947176875.1 uncultured Bacteroidales bacterium | reverse complement strand
TGCGCCAAAGGAGGAAACGGCTGTCCCGTATAGGGGCGGCCGTTTTTTTTATCCGTAAAAAAGGTATTCAAAACCGTGATTATGGTAAGGAACAAATCGCTGTTTTGTGTATTTTTGCAACTTGAAATCGTTTATAACGACGTGTAGGGCCGTTTTCTGACCCTGAGTCAGGGATTTTCCGGTGTTGTCGTCGTAATGCAAAATATAGGATTATGGAAAAGATGCGAGAAGATATGGATCGCCGCGCTTTCTTAAAGCGTGTGGGGTTCGGCTTGGCGGCTTCGTCGGCCGTACTGACCGCCTGCAAGGACCATAAGGCCGGCGACGGTTCGGCGACGGCTTCGGCCGGCCCGGCGTCGGGTGCGGATGGAATGACCTACCGGACGCAGGTCCGTTCCGGCGACAAGGTTTCGCTGTTGGGCTACGGCTGTATGCGTTGGCCGTTGCGGACCAAAGCGGACGGCAGCGGAGAGGAAATCGATCAGGAAGCGGTCAATGCTTTGATAGATTATGCGATGGCCCATGGGGTGACCTATTACGATACCTCGCCCGCCTATGTGCGCGGCTGGTCGGAGACGGCCACGGGCATTGCGTTGAGCCGCTATCCGCGCGACCGCTATTTCGTGGCGACCAAACTGTCGAACTTCGCGCCCTCCACTTGGCCGCGCGAGGAGTCTATGGCTATGTACAGACGCTCGTTCAAGGCTCTGCAAGTCGATTATATCGATTACTATCTGTTGCATGCCGTCGGCATGGGCGGCGGCATGGAGGAATTCCGCCACCGTTATATCGACAACGGCATGCTGGATTTTCTGTTGGAGGAACGTAAGGCCGGCCGGATAAGGCATTTGGGATTCTCTTATCACGGCGATATAGCGGTATTCGACTATTTGCTTTCCAAACATGACGAATACCAATGGGATTTCGTGCAGATCCAGATGAATTATGTCGATTGGAAACATGCCAAGGAAGTGAATACGCGCAATACGGATGCCGAATACCTCTACGGGGAATTGGAAAAACACGGCATACAGGCCGTTATCATGGAGCCGCTTCTGGGAGGGCGGCTTTCCAAGGTGCACGACCATATCGCCGCGAGTCTCAAACAGCGGCGGCCGGAAGAGAGCGTGGCGTCCTGGGCCTTCCGTTTCGCGGGTTCGGCCGAAGGCGTACTCACGGTATTGAGCGGTATGACGTATATGGAGCATTTGCAGGATAATGTAAAGACTTATTCGCCTCTGGTGCCATTGACGGCCGACGACTATGCGTTTTTGGAACAGACGGCGCAGCAGTTGTTGCGTTATCGTACCGTACCCTGCAACGAATGCCAGTATTGTATGCCGTGTCCTTACGGCCTGGATATTCCCGGTATATTCGTGCATTATAACAAGTGTGTGAACGAGGGGAATACGCCGGCTTCCTCGGCCGATGAAAATTATCGTCAGGCACGGCGGGCGTTCCTGATAGGTTACGACCGTTCGGTTCCCCGTCTCCGTCAGGCCGACCACTGTATCGGTTGCGGACAGTGCAAGCCCCATTGTCCGCAGGGTATCGACATTCCGCAGGAACTGCAACGCATAGACCGTTTTGTAGAGGATTTGAAACAGGGTAAGGTGTTTTAGGAAGGCATGGGGCAGAGGTTTCGACATAATGGCGGACTGTGTGTCCGGCTGTCGTTGCTGGGGGGCGTCCTGAATGCGGGGGCGGCCGTACGTGCGACAGAACCGGATACGGTTGCGGCGGAGCCATCCTATACGATCAGCGAAGTCGTTGTAACGGGCGCCCGCTACGAAACGGATGGCCGGCATCTGCCCATGACCCTGTCGGTACTCAAACGACCCGACATCGCGGCGGCCGAACAACCGTCGTTGTTGCCGTTGTTGAGCGAGAAAGTGCCGGGACTGTTCGTTACCTCGCGCGGCCTGATGGGCTATGGCGTTTCGGGGGGTGCGGCAGGCGGCATAAGTTTGCGTGGTTTGGGCGGTGGTTCGGGACAATTGATGGTGCTTATAGACGGTCATCCGCAATACATGGGGTTGATGGGACATCCCATCGCCGACTTTTATCAGTCGTATATGGCGGAGCAGGTGGAGGTGTTGCGCGGACCCGCTTCGGTACTCTATGGCTCAAACGCCATGGGCGGCGTCATCAATATCGTGACGCGGAAACTCACTGAAGACGGCGTGCGGACGCATTTCAACGCCGGCTATGGGTCATATAATACATTCGAGATAGATGGTACGAATATCGTGCGCAAGGGGCGTTTTTCGGGTGCGGTGGGCGCCAATTACCAGCGTTCGGACGGGCATCGGGAAAATATGGATTTCGAGCAATACGGCGGTTTCGTCAAGTTGGGGTATGACGTGACGCCGCACTGGACGGTACGCGCGAATGCGAACGCGATGCATTTCAACGCCTCTCAGCCGGGGACGGTATCGGAACCGCTGTCGGATGCCGACCAGCGGGTAACGCGAGTGGAAGCCTCGGCGACGGTGGAGAACGAATATAAAAACACATCGGGGGCTTTGAGTGTCTTTTTCGATTGGGGCGACCATTGGATAAACGACGGTTATGCCGCCGGCGAGACGCCGCGGGCCTATCGTTACCGCTCCCGCGATGCGATGTTGGGTGTGTCGGTTTATCAGACCGCCCGTTTTTTCAGGGGAAACCGCATGACGTTCGGCTTGGATTATTTTCGTCCGGGCGGTCGGGCATGGAATGCCTTTGTTGCGGGTGAACAAGCGGGAACGGAGGTTGTATTGGCCGACTGGTCCGTGGACGAGGTGGCGGGTTACGTCCATTTCCGACAGGAAGTCAAACAATTCATGACGTTGGACGCCGGTATCCGTGTCGGTTACCATACGCGAGCCGGTCTGCATTGGATTCCGCAGTTGGGGTTTTCGTTCCATCTTCCGGCCGGTATCGAACTGAAATTGACGGGGACGCGTGGTTATCGCAATCCGACTTTGCGGGAACTTTATATGTTCCGGCCGGCCAATGCCGATTTGGCGGCCGAGTCGATATGGAATTATGAATTGGCGTTTTCGCAACGCTTGTTGTCAGGCAGGCTGTCGTATGCGCTGAACGTGTTTTACCTCCATGGCGACAATTTGATTGTGACACGTCCGGTGGACGGGCGGCCGCTCAATGTCAATACCGGCCGTGTGCGCAACTTCGGCGTGGAGACGGAAATGGCCTACCGTATTAACGCAGTCTGGTCGGTCGATGCCAACTACAGTTATCTGAACATGGAAAATCCCGTGGTCGGCGCGCCCGAACATAAATTGTACGGCGGAGCGGTATTCCGTTACGGCCGTTGGCAAGCCTCCACGGGCATACAGTATATTCATGGTCTGTACACCGAAACCGCGCCTGTGGTCAAGGAGAATTTCGTCTTGTGGAACCTGCATGCATCCTGCCGCGTCTTGCGTTGGCTGACGCTATGGCTCAAAGGCGAGAATCTGTTGGCGCAGAAATATGAAATCAATGCAGGGTATCCGATGCCGACGGTTACGGCCATGGGCGGTGTGCGCGTGCATTTTTAACGTATCGCCTGCGGTATGGGAG
>CAMWSI010000168.1 GCA_947176875.1 uncultured Bacteroidales bacterium | reverse complement strand
GACCAACCGATAGAGGTAACTTTACAACGCATGATGCGGAAATCCGGCCATCTCTATACCGGCAGCCGCACCGTTTGAACGACGTGTCTGGATGATATTCAGAACTTTAGAGGCAAAAACGGCATCTTCTCCATACGTCTCGTAAAAATCGCCCACCCTGAACAACAGCAAGGCCTCCGGATATTGCCGCTTGATTTCATAAAATTGCTTCATCATCGGCGTTTCGGAAACAGCCGACGTTTTTTCGACAACCGCTTGAGCCGCATCCTCCTTGAGAGGCCGAGATGCCTCTACATTCGCGTCGGTCGGCAAAGCCTGTTCACCATCCGTCCGGGAAGGCCGGACGGTTTCGTTTCCGCTCTTCTTAATTCTCGCCATCGCTCTATTCGTCTGTTTGTTCGGTCGGGGCCTCCGGTACCGGTGTCGGCATACCGGCCACGGCATCCATGCGGGAAACAGCCTGCAACCGTATTAGCAATACCGATATGTCGGCCGGCGAAACGCCCGGAATACGGGCGGCCTGTCCGATAGTCATCGGCCGGAGTTTCGATAATTTTTCACGCGCCTCATAAGACAGTGAAAGAATGGTGCGATAATCCATATCCACAGGCAACCTAAGCTGCTCGTGACGGGTCATACGCTCCGCATTCTCTTGCTCCTTACGGATATACGACTCGTATTTGACGCCTATTTCCACCGCCTCGCGCATTTCGCGGTAATCGCCCTTATCCCGATAGGTCTCAAAAAGCGTCTGCAAGGCCGGAACCACCGTCTCCAAATGCCCGAGACCGACCTGAGGGCGCTGCAACAGGCTCTCCAATGCGGTTTTCTGAGCAATGGCCGATGTACCGCAAGCCTCCAGCATCGGATTAGCCGTTGCCGGATCTATCTTGGTCTGTCGCAAAAACGTATCGACTTCGGCCGTAAAACGCTGCTTCCAATCCAAGTTACGCATACGTTTTTCATCGGCCAAGCCCAAACGGAAAGCCAAGGGCGTCAAGCGTGCGTCAGCGTTGTCCTGCCGCAACAGGATACGGTATTCAGCCCGGGAAGTGAACATACGGTAAGGTTCATCCACCCCCTTCGTAATCAAATCGTCTATGAGTACGCCTATATAGGCCTGCGAACGGCCGAGCACGAAAGGTTCCGCCTCCCGCAACTTAAGATGCGCGTTGATACCGGCCATGAATCCCTGTCCGGCGGCTTCCTCATAGCCCGTCGTCCCATTGACCTGTCCCGCGAAATATAAATTCTCCACCGCCTTTGTCTCCAATGTCGCCTTAAGCTGGGTCGGTGGAAAATAATCGTACTCTATCGCATAGCCGGGACGGTATATCTTAGCCCGCTCGAACCCTTTTATATGGCGGAGTGCGGCACATTGAACGTCTTCCGGCAAAGAAGAAGAAAATCCGTTCAAATAGTACTCATGCGTCTGCCGTCCCATAGGCTCCACAAACAGTTGATGCCGGTCCTTATCGGCAAAACGCACGATTTTATCCTCAATGGACGGACAATAACGCGGCCCTGTACCCTGAATCCGCCCCGTGTACATCGGCGACTTATCGAAACCCGTACGCAGAATATCGTGAACCGTCGTGTCCGTGTAAGCCAGAAAGCAAGGTAACTGCTCGGTCACAGGCCGGCTTTCGTCGGAAAAAGAAAATTTGGCGGGATGCTCGTCACCCGGCTGAGGCGTCAAGACTGAAAAATCTATCGTACGCCCGTCTATACGTACCGGGGTGCCGGTTTTGAGACGGGCCGAAACGAATCCGAGCGATTGCAGGCATTCGGTCAGGCCCGTCGCCGCGGCATCACCCATGCGGCCGCCCGCATACGAGCATTCGCCTATATGGATTTTACCGTTCAAAAACGTACCGGCCGTCAGCACCACGGCACGGCCTTCTATCTGCAAACCCGTGCGCGTCACGACCCCGCGTAGACGCTCGCCTTCCATCCACAACTCCGTTACCATATCCTGACGCAAATCGAGATTGGGAATACGGTCTATCTGTTGCCGCCACAAACGCGAAAACAACAACATGTCGCATTGCGCACGCGGACTCCACATGGCCGGCCCTTTGGAACGGTTCAACATCCGGAATTGAATCGTAGCCGCATCGGTTACCAGGCCCGAAATACCGCCCATCGCGTCAATCTCGCGTACGATTTGCCCTTTGGCCACGCCGCCCATCGCCGGATTGCACGACATATACGCCAAACCGTCTATCTGCAAACTCAGCAGCAATACCTTTGAACCTAAGCGGGCGGCCGCCGCTGCCGCTTCACATCCGGCATGGCCACCGCCCACTACGATTACATCATATTTTTCCGTACAAGTAAACCGTTGCATCCGTTCTTCCCTATGGCGCGTTTCTACAAATTCGGAAAACCGTGCGCCATCATGAGGTTTTCCATTTCTCGCATCTTCTTGGATTCCGCCGGCGTCTTATCGCCGTAGCCCGCCAGATGCAGAATGCCGTGCACCATGACGCGGATCAATTCATCGGCCTGTTTTACATTGAAAATTTTGGCATTCTCCCGGATGCGGTCGATGCTGATGAAAATATCGCCGCTCAAAACGCTTTTCTCCGTATAGTCGAACGTAATGACATCGGTGTACGTATCGTGCGAAAGATACTGTTCGTTCAACTTATGCAGATACGCATCCGTACAAAAAATAAAACTGATGTTGCCGCACTTCTTCTTAAGTTTGGCCACCACACGCTCTAAACCCGTACGTGTCTCGCCGCGTTTGATACAACGCACCCTGATTCCTTCTTCAAAAAAAGCGATGTTTTCTTCCATAATCCTATATTTTGGTTTTCCGCCTGCGCGGCACATATTACTATCACATTTTCTCGGATACCCGGCAAAGCGCAACGCCTGCCTATGCCTTAGCACAAATATAAAAATTTTCCGTTTAATTGAAAAATACATTCCCTCGGCTCCGCGGGTTCACGCCCCCATTCATATAAACGACCCTGTCCTCCCAAGGGTTCCGTCCCACCCGTTTCAGTCTGATTTCGGTCTGACCCATCTCACAATACCGACATGAAGGATTGAAAGTACGGTTCATTATAAAAACGTAGTTTGATAAAATCACCATACTATTTATTATAAGCGTGATTCGACACTATTGTTCCACGTGGAACATTTAATAAAACGAGTTCTTGAAGATTCAAAAAACGTAGGATCATCCGCTACATGCCGACCATTTCCCCCATATCACAAATCCATTTCGAAACAAAATTTGTTACAAACCGAAAAAAATTCGTATCTTCGACTTAGTTTTATTTTAATACAACACGCTATGAAAAAATTTCAACGAAGTCGAAAAAACGTCATGATAGCCGGCGTATGCGGTGGCTTAGGCGAATACTTTAACATTGACCCGATTTTATTCCGTATTATTTTTGTCCTCTTGGCCGTTTCCGGCAGTTTAGGCGTTTGGATTTATCTGTTGCTTTGGCTGTTTTCCCAACCGGCCGATGCACCGTCGCACCGAACCTACCGACAAGGCCCGGAATCCTCCGTGGAAGATGTGGATTTCACGTATGTGGATGAACC
>CAMWSI010000167.1 GCA_947176875.1 uncultured Bacteroidales bacterium | reverse complement strand
ATTCAATGCTTACAAAATACAGACATTCCGGCCGGAATTTCCGGAAGTCCCGCAAAAGAAAACCGCTCCGGATACGGCTTGGCCGCCCTTGACGCTGGTTGAACCCGCCGGATTCCGCAGCCTCGCACTTCCGGCCGCTCCTGCTGCGCCTGAACCGTTTTTCGATGAACTCATCCAATCGAACGCTGTCACCGTCAAGGCCGACGGCGTAGAAGTCACGCTGGATTTGGAACCGAGGCTCAACACTTACGGCATAGGTGCGCCGACCGAAAAGAATCTGGCTGCGTTTTGGCAGAAACTGGCGGAAAGCCGTTTCGACATTCCGTTGCGCCAACTCTACGACGCCGCCCGAAAACACCATCTCAACGACTGGGGCTTCTACCGTCTGACCCAAGCCGCCGCCGCGGCCATCTATCCCAAAAATAAAAACGGCGAACAGGCGGTTTGGACGGTATTCATGCTCAATCAGGCCGGTTATGCGGCCAAAATCGGCCGTATGGGAGCCGACAAAAAAACCTACCGCCTGCTCGTGCTGTTGCCGTTTTATGAGAAAATATACGGTTGTCCCTATGTGGAAATCGGCGGCGCGCCGTTCTATGTCATGGAAAAACTGGCCGGCAAACAACGTTCGGAACCCATTTATTCCTATGACGGTTGCTTTGCGTTAGGCACTTCGCCGCTAAGCCTGCAATTCACAAATCCCGTCGCCATCCCCCGCCTCTACGAAAAGAACGACCGTTTCGCCTACAACCTGCGCCTGCTCGACTTCTACAAAAACTACCCGTGCGCACCGACCGCACTTTATCTGCACACGCCCTGCGGCGAAGTGCTGAGCAAATCGATCCAGCACAAATGCGCGCCGACCGTGGACAGCCTGTTGCACCGACACGGAACGGCCCCGACCGCCGGATCCGCCATAACGGCGACCGCCGCCGACACGACGGCTGCGGACGTTCCCCCTACACAAAGTTGCCAGGAGGCCGCCATTGTCTATCTCGGAAACTTCGTCGCCTCCTATTTCGATGACAACGCCAAGAAAAAACTCAAACCCGAAGGCCATCCGCTTTTCCCCGAAGAAGCGTTCGCGCTCAAAGCCGGCGACGACAAAGACCGCGCCGTCATGCACGCCCGCCTCGTGAGACGTTTCGTCGGACTGCCCGTCATCTTGGCCGAATACGAAAAGACCGCCCTCGTTGGCATCGCCCTGCCGCAACCGCCCAAAGGGGCGGAAGGCCAAGCCCTTGCCGCGATAGAAGGCGACGGCATCACATTCTATCTGTTCAATCCCAACGCCAAAGACGGCGCGTTCTGGCATACGCCCGCCCTCCTCCGCGAGATCAAGCCGGTCATCGTTTTATAACAGCAACAGGTTTGTTTGTTATTGTGGCTGAAAATCCCTAACTTTACGTTCGTCAAGCGCACGGTTGCGTTGATTTTACACACGCAAATCAAACACTTCATAATATTATGGCTAATACGGTTATTCCGAAAGAATTAGTGGACAAAGTCCTGTCCGAAAACAATTTGTCCAACGTTGGACGCGCCTCCATCCGTGAGGTCAAGAAACTGATCAACGACATCGAAGCCGCTTCGGGCATCCGGTTCATCCGCATGGAGATGGGCATTCCCGGCCTGCCCGCCTGCCAAATCGGTATCGAAGCCGAAATCAAGGCGCTCCGCCACGGCGTGGCTTCCATCTATCCGGATGTTTACGGCATCCCCGAACTCAAAACGGAAATCGCGCGTTTCGTCAAGAACTTCCTGAACATCTCAGTCAGCCCGGAATCCTGCCTGCCGACCGTAGGCTCGATGCAGGCCAGTTTCGCGGCGTTCCTGACCGTAAGCCGCGCCCAGGCCGGCAAGAACACGACGCTGTTCATCGATCCCGGTTTCGCCGTACACCGCCAGCAGCATTCGGTATTGCAAATCCCTTACGAAACGTTCGACGTTTACAACTACCGTGGCGAAAGACTGCGCGAAAAGCTGGAAGAATACCTCTCCAAAGGCAATATTTCGAGCATCTTCTACTCCAACCCGAACAATCCTTCCTGGATTTGCTTCACGGAAAAGGAATTGAAAATCATCGGCGAGCTCGCCAACAAATACAACGTCATCGTTATGGAAGACCTCGCCTACTTCGGCATGGACTTCCGCAAAGACATCTCCAAGCCGGGCGTGCCGCCCTACCAAGCCACGGTGGCCAACTATACGGACAACTACATCCTGTTCATTTCCAGCTCCAAGGCGTTCAGTTATGCCGGCCAGCGTCTGGGCATGATGGTCATGTCCGACAAGTTGTTCAAAACCGATTTCCCAAACTTCAAGAACTACTATCCGAGCACGGGGTGCGGCCGCACAATGATCTACGGCACGATTTATCCGTTGAGTTCCGGTACCGCCCACTCGCCCCAATACGGTCTGGCGGCCATCCTCAAAGCGGTGAACGACGGCGAATACGATTTCATCAAGGAAATCAAGATTTACGCCGAGAAAGCGCACCGCATGAAAGAGATGTTCCTCGATAACGGCTTCCACCTCGTTTACGACAAGGACGAGGATATGGATCTGTCCGACGGATTCTATTTCACCGTCGGTTACGACAACATGACCGGCGACGAACTCCTACACGAACTGCTCTACTTCGGCGTCAGCGCTATCTCGCTCGGCATTACGGGCAGTGAACGCCAGGGCCTGCGCGCCTGTGTCTCGCTCGTACCGATGGAGGATTTGCCCGAACTGAGAAAACGGCTGGAGCAATTCCGCGCCTGTCATCAATAAAACGACCGCCCCATGGATTTCAAACTCACCTCCGCATTCCGCCCGACGGGCGACCAGCCGCAAGCCATCGCCGAGCTGGCCGAAGGTTTGCGGAGGGGAGACAAGGGGCAGGTACTGCTGGGCGTGACGGGTTCCGGCAAAACGTTCACCGTGGCCAACGTCATACAGGAAGTGCAACGCCCCACGCTTGTCCTGAGCCACAACAAAACTCTGGCGGCGCAACTGTTCAGCGAATTCCGCCAGTTTTTCCCTGAAAACGCGGTCGAATACTACGTTTCGTATTACGATTACTATCAACCGGAAGCCTATATCCCCGCTTCCAACACCTATATTGAAAAAGACCTCTCCATCAACGACGAGATAGAGAAACTGCGTCTTCGCGCACTCTCGGCCTTATTGTCGGGACGACGCGACGTCATTATCGTCTCTTCGGTCTCCTGCATCTACGGCACCGGCAACCCGAACGACTACCACGACAATATCATCATGCTGTCGGTCGGCCAACGCATCACGCAGCGCGACCTGATGCTGGCTTTGGTGAACAGCCTGTATTCGCGACACGAAATCGAATTCACGCGCGGCAAATTCCGCGTCAAGGGCGACACGATAGATGTCTTCGTGGCTTACGACGACTACGCCTACCGCATTATCTTCTTCGACGATGAAATCGAGAGCCTGCAACAGATCGACCCGCTGACCGGTTCGGTTTTGGACACGTTCCCGACCATCCGGATTTATCCGGCCAATATTTTCGTTCCGTCATCTTCCCGCATCCAGCAGGCCATCAAGGAAAT
>CAMWSI010000166.1 GCA_947176875.1 uncultured Bacteroidales bacterium | reverse complement strand
CCGATCCCCGCGATCCACCGGGGATTGCGAACGAGCGTGTACGGTCGCTGTCGCGCCATCTGAGGGTGTCCCCCAATCCGGCGTCTGAGACGGCCACGCTGCAATGGGATGCAGCGGTTGCCGTCCGTGAGTCCGTGTCGTCTTGCCGCATCGAAATCCATACGTTGCAGGGCGTGCGCTTGCGTTCTTGCGAGACTGACAGTTGGCCCTATACGTTGCGTGTGTCGGATTTGAAAGCGGGAACTTATCTGTTGCGTGTCGTTCCGTCGGAGGGCGCCTGGCAGGCCACGGTTCGGCTGACGAAGCGGTAACTTGGTTCGGTGTGTCAGTCCGGATAATCGCGGGGCGGCCTTGCTGTAAGGCCCTGTCGTGTCAAGATGAAAGTGCAACGCTGAAAAGGGTACTGGAAACAGGAACAGTATATCAAGAATATATTAGCATAAAATCAACAGCGGGCCGCGTGCAGAGACCTCCAACTTCACTTGAACGGACTATATAGAGGCGCAGCGTTGGTTCAAACGAGGTTCCAACGTTAGAAAAGTTTGCTTTATTCGGGAATAATCCCTATCTTTGAGGTTGATAAGAGATGGTTCAATTAAACATTACAGTCATGTCGCATTTTCGTATCTTATCCTTGCTTGGGAAAAACGACTTGTCCCTATCCGCCTGCGGGCGGTTATAGAGACACGGGTTTATCCATACCGCAATCGTCCGTAGGTTCTGTTCCGGCGCATTGTAATCGTTCCGCTGTCCGGCATAGGTTTCAAGGTCTCTGAGTGTTTATTTAAATTGCATTATGATAAAATCTTAACATGTTTTGATTATGAAAACG
The DNA here is from genome assembly GCA_947176875.1 of uncultured Bacteroidales bacterium. Taxonomy (GTDB): domain Bacteria; phylum Bacteroidota; class Bacteroidia; order Bacteroidales; family P3; genus CAMXAS01. The sequence continues at coordinate 2,770 of CAMWSI010000166.1, read as the reverse complement.
AATAGTATTATCATATTCCGCCTGTCGGTCATGATGGCCCTATGGTTTGGCTTTATGAATCAAAATGTATATGCGTATGATGGATCCGTTGTAAGTAATTCGGTCTATCAGTCATTCTTTGACGGCAATCCGGTGTATTACCAAATGTGGGATATGTATGACTATAAATGGGAAGCCGGTATGACGGTAAAAAGGCACGGTTTGGAAGGTGATACGACTATAGACGGGATATTGTATCATAAGATGTCGGTTGTGGCTGACGGTGAGTTTGAGAATGGCTATCGCGTGCAGTTCTGGGTACGTGAGAGCGAAGCGCATGACAAGGTTTGGGTCCGCTTGCCTTGGGACAGCGAAGGCCGGGAATTTTTGGCTGTGGATATGAATTTGCAGCCGGGTGATTTATTTCCGGTCGGCACACTTTCAGATACGGTGTATTACGAAGTGGATACGGTCTATTACGGGGAACATGCCGGTGGAAATCTGAAACATATCCGTTTGAAACCAACGACGGATAGTTCGTGGACTCAGGCTCTTTATGAAGTCGGTCAGTTACCGAAATGGCGTTATAAATGTGATTGGCGGTCATATCATTTGGAATTTATTGAAAGTGTAGGCAGTAATTTGGGATTTGTCTATTATCGGTTGGGATTGTTTGATGAAAACAAAGATGTCTTGTGGGCTCCCTTATGTCCTAGGAAAGGGTACCGGCACTATTGTAGCGCGCATAGTTCTTTGATGCCGTATGATTATATGGTTTGCATGGAACGGAACGATGCGGCCTATTATGAACATCAAAACGCTGAATGTGTGTCATGTGCTGATGGGGTCGTTGTATTTGACGAAGTGATTTATGATGAACCTGCCGATCCCCGCGATCCACCGGGGATTGCGAACGAGCGTGTACGGTCGCTGTCGCGCCATCTGAGGGTGTCCCCCAATCCGGCGTCTGAGACGGCCACGCTGCAATGGGATGCAGCGGTTGCCGTCCGTGAGTCCGTGTCGTCTTGCCGCATCGAAATCCATACGTTGCAGGGCGTGCGCTTGCGTTCTTGCGAGACTGACAGTTGGCCCTATACGTTGCGTGTGTCGGATTTGAAAGCGGGAACTTATCTGTTGCGTGTCGTTCCGTCGGAGGGCGCCTGGCAGGCCACGGTTCGGCTGACGAAGCGGTAACTTGGTTCGGTGTGTCAGTCCGGATAATCGCGGGGCGGCCTTGCTGTAAGGCCCTGTCGTGTCAAGATGAAAGTGCAACGCTGAAAAGGGTACTGGAAACAGGAACAGTATATCAAGAATATATTAGCATAAAATCAACAGCGGGCCGCGTGCAGAGACCTCCAACTTCACTTGAACGGACTATATAGAGGCGCAGCGTTGGTTCAAACGAGGTTCCAACGTTAGAAAAGTTTGCTTTATTCGGGAATAATCCCTATCTTTGAGGTTGATAAGAGATGGTTCAATTAAACATTACAGTCATGTCGCATTTTCGTATCTTATCCTTGCTTGGGAAAAACGACTTGTCCCTATCCGCCTGCGGGCGGTTATAGAGACACGGGTTTATCCATACCGCAATCGTCCGTAGGTTCTGTTCCGGCGCATTGTAATCGTTCCGCTGTCCGGCATAGGTTTCAAGGTCTCTGAGTGTTTATTTAAATTGCATTATGATAAAATCTTAACATGTTTTGATTATGAAAACGAATAGTATTATCATATTCCGCCTGTCGGTCATGATGGCCCTATGGTTTGGCTTTATGAATCAAAAGGTATATTCGTATGCTGGATCCGTTGCAAGTAATTTTATCATTGATAATAAGGAAACGGGTAATGCGATCCATCCTTATTTGCAAAGGGTTGATGATTTGCTTAGCCGTAGTGGAAATGACAGAGGGGCGAAAGCCGGATCTGCCGCTGGAGAAGCGACGCCCGATTCCACTCCGGTCTATCAGTCATTCTTTGAAGGAAATCCGGTGTATCATCAGGTAGGGGAGAACCAAACGGCATGCGGGTATGATATTCCTATTTACCGGAAAGGCTTGGAGGGAGATACGGTGATAGAAGGTTTGTTGTATCATAAATTGTCGTGTGAGACCAGATATGACAAGCGTGTGCAATTCTGGGTGCGGGAAAGTGATGGACATGATAAAGTTTGGGTACGCTTGCCATGGGATACGGCAGGAAGGGAAATTTTAGCGGTGGATATGAATCTTGGCAAAGGGGAGACTTTCGTGATGTATGTAGAGAGCGAAACGCTAACGATGACTGATACGACGTGGGATACAATAGGGAATAGTAATGAGATGATTATCAGTTGTAAGGATACGATTGTCTATAAAGAAATTTGTTATGTCGTGGATTCTGTCTATCATCTCGAACATCCGGGCGGGGTGTTGAAACATATCCGTTTGAAGCCGCAGGATTATAATGGATATACGAAGGCATTGGAGGAAACATGGGGACGAGGGAAAGAATGTGATTGGAGGTCTCGTCACTTGGAGTTCATAGAGGGGCTTGGGTCGAATTTGGGTTTTGTGTATCATCGATTAGGGGTGTCTTATAACGATTCTTTATGGGGGTGTATGTATCCGTGGCGGGGGCATGACGGGCCGACGGATTATATCGTCTGTATGGAGCGGGATAGTGGGGTTTATTATGTACATCCGAATGCGGAATGTATGGATTGTGATACTAGGATTTTTGATTGGAAGTTAGACGAACCTACCGATCCCCGCGATCCACCGGGGATTGCGAACGAGCGTGTACGGTCGCTGTCGCG
>CAMWSI010000165.1 GCA_947176875.1 uncultured Bacteroidales bacterium | reverse complement strand
TGTCGCAGCAGGCTTCGTGATTGTGGTTGCAGGCCGGGGCGACAGCCTCCGTGCACGCGTTTTCAGCCGCCGTGTTGTTCTGCGTGTTGGATTTGCAGGCCACCAAGGCCATGAAAGCGAAAGCGCTTAAGAACAATAATTTTTTCATTGTTTGAGTTTTTTATGTGTTTTAATAGGGCAAATATAGAAATACGGGACGACATAAGCAAACAGCCCCCGGCGGATGGCTTCGCCAAAACGTTTCCGCTTAAGTTACTTGCATCTGCGCTCACTTTTCGCTACCTTTGCGGTAGTTTTAAGAAATTCGTCACAATAATTTGATCTACAAAAAGATGCCTAAAGAACACTTAAAAACCGTTTACCTCTTCGGCGACAAGAAAGCCGAAGGGAAGGCCGACATGCGCAACCTCTTGGGAGGGAAAGGCGCCAATCTGGCGGAAATGAACCTGATTGGACTTCCGGTACCGCCGGGATTCACGATAACCACCGAAATGTGCACGACCTATAATAATGTAGGCCGGGACGCGCTCATCAATATCATTCAAGCGGAGGTCACCGCCGGTGTGGCGCACGTGGAAAACCTGATGAAGTCCAAATTCGGCGACGCCGTCAATCCGTTGCTGTTTTCGGTTCGTTCCGGCGCCCGCGCCTCCATGCCCGGCATGATGGACACGATTCTGAACCTCGGCATCAACGACACCGTGGTGGAAGCCCTGAGCAAAAAGACCGGCAACCCGCGCTTCGCCTGGGATTCGTACCGCCGCTTCGTACAGATGTACGGCGACGTGGTTCTGGGCATGAAGCCGACCTCCAAAGACGACATCGACCCGTTCGAAGCCATCATAGAAGAAGTCAAGGAAGCCAAACACATAGAGTTGGATACGGATCTGACGACCGAAGACTTGCAACTGCTGGTAAAACGGTTCAAGCAAGCGGTCAAGGACAATACGGGCAAGGATTTCCCGACCGATCCGTGGGAACAGCTGTGGGGCGCGATCATCGCCGTTTTCGACAGTTGGATGAACGACCGCGCCATTCTCTACCGCCGGCTCAACAACATTCCGGCCGAATGGGGAACGGCAGTCAATGTACAGGCCATGGTGTTCGGAAACATGGGCAATACGTCGGCCACGGGCGTCTGCTTTTCGCGCAACGCGGCTACGGGCGAAAACAAATTCAACGGCGAATACCTGATCAACGCGCAGGGTGAGGATGTCGTGGCCGGCATCCGCACGCCGCAGGAAATCACCAAACTCGGCTCGCAACGCTGGGCCATGCTGCAAGGCATAGACGAAAAGGAACGCGCCGCCAAATACCCGTCGCTCGAAGAATCGATGCCGACGATTTACAAAGAACTCTGGAACCTGCAACATACGCTGGAACTGCACTACCGCGACATGCAGGACATGGAGTTCACGATTCAGGAGGGCAAACTCTGGATGTTGCAGACGCGCAACGGCAAACGCACGGGCGAAGCCATGGTGACCATCGCGATGGACCTGCTCAAGGAAGGCCTGATTGACGAAAAAGAAGCCCTGTTGCGCATTGAGCCGAACAAACTCGACGAATTGCTGCACCCCGTATTCGACAAGGCCGCCCTGTCGTCCGCCACGGTCATGGCCAAAGGCTTGCCGGCTTCTCCCGGCGCGGCCTCCGGAAAGATCGTATTCTTTGCCGAAGACGCCGAAGAGGCGGTGCGTCAGAATCCGGACGAACACGTGATTTTGGTCCGTACCGAAACCTCGCCGGAAGACCTCAAGGGCATGTATGTGGCGCAAGGCATCCTGACCGCCCGCGGCGGCATGACCTCGCACGCGGCCGTCGTGGCGCGCGGCATGGGTAAATGCTGCGTATCGGGCGCCGGCGCCATCAACATCAGCTATAAGCAACGCACGCTCACGATGGGCGGCAAGGTTTATCACGAAGGCGACGCCATTTCGCTCAACGGTTCGACCGGACAGGTCTATGACGGCGAAATTCCGACCATCGAAGCCGGTTTGAGCGACAATTTCGCGATGCTCATGCAGCTGGCCGAGAAATACGGCCGTATGAAGATACGCACGAACGCCGATACGCCGCACGACGCCGTCATCGCGCGCAAGTTCGGCGCACAGGGCATCGGCCTCTGCCGTACCGAACACATGTTCTTCGAAGGCGACAAAATCATCCCGATGCGCGAGATGATTCTGGCCGAAACCACCGAAGGCCGCCGCGAAGCCTTGGCCAAACTGCTGCCGTTGCAACGGACCGATTTCGAGGGCATCTTCGAAGCCATGCAGGGGCTGCCCGTAACGGTTCGCCTGTTGGATCCGCCCCTGCACGAATTCGTGCCGCAGGACGAGAAAGGGCAGGAGGAAATGGCCGCCGTCATGGGCGTCCCCGTGGATGTGGTCAAGCGCAAAGTGAAATCGTTGCACGAGGTGAACCCGATGTTGGGACACCGCGGTTGCCGTCTGGGCAACACCTATCCCGAAATTTCGGAAATGCAGACGCGCGCCATTATGGAAGCGGCCCTGAACCTGAAAAAGAAAGGCATCAAGGCCCGTCCCGAAATCATGGTGCCGCTGGCCGGTTCGAAAAAGGAACTCGAAATGCAGGTGGACGTGATCCGCGAAACGGCCGAAAAGGTGTTCGAGGAACGTCAGGACAGCATCCCTTATCTGGTAGGAACCATGATAGAGGTGCCGCGCGCGGCGATTATGGCCAACGAAATCGCTGAAGTGGCCGAATTCTTCTCGTTCGGCACGAACGACTTGACCCAGATGACGTTCGGCTTCTCGCGCGACGACGTCGGCAAATTCCTGCCGACCTATCTGGAAAAGAATATCCTGAAGAACGACCCGTTCCAAGTGCTGGACCGCAAGGGGGTAGGGTCGCTCGTCAAAGTGGGCGCCGAAAGAGGCCGTCAGACGCGGCCCGAAATCAAAATCGGGATTTGCGGCGAACACGGCGGCGAACCCTCTTCGGTGGAATTCTGCGACAGCGTGGGCATGAACTACGTTTCCTGCTCGCCGTTCCGCGTGCCGATCGCGCGCGTGGCCGCGGCGCAGGCCAATCTGAAGACGGCCCTGCTGTAAACGTCGGACTATCCGGAAGGCTTGCGCGGAAACGGCGCAAGCCTTTTTTTATGCCCAGACCGGACAGACCGATGTCGGGTCACCCGTAACAAAAGACCTTTCGTTTCACATTATATCATCATTCATTAACCTTAATCTTTTCTCAATGAAAGAAGCAAGACAAAATCCGGTTGCCCCGTTCCGATTCAGACGGTGGAGCCGGTGCCGGTACGCGGCGTTTTCTTCGATGAAAACCTGCGTCAGCATCGGGGTTTTGTCTCTGGCTTGTTCTATCTTGAGTTTGAAAGCGCAACCGGTCCTGTTCCACGGGACGACCGGCACGGTATCCACGGCTTCCGCCGCCACGGCGGCTTCCACGGCCGATACGGAACGCCAGGCCGGCGCCGTGGGGACGGCCGCCGGAGAGACGATCGACACGGCCTTGGCCACGATCCAACTCTCCGAGGTGAACGTGCAAGGCCAGAAGCGGCAGCCGCTGCCGCCCATGGTTCAGAAGTTCTCCGCTCTGTCAGTTCAAGATATTCAACAGGCG
>CAMWSI010000164.1 GCA_947176875.1 uncultured Bacteroidales bacterium | reverse complement strand
GTCTTTATACTTATGGGGATGAAGTGCAGGTTGCGGCCGAGCCCGCCTACGGCTATACCTTTTCGCACTGGGAAATCAACGGCGTCCGGATGTCGGACGAAGCCGTCCATACGTGGCATGTGAGCGAGGAGACCAAGGCCGTAGCCGTATTCTCGCCCGTCATGTTCCGCATCGACCTCGACCTGTCGCCGGCCGAGTTGGGCTACACGACCGGCGGCGGCCTCTACGACTACGGCGATACGGCCGTATTGGAGGCAATTCCCGACGCGGGCTATTATTTCCGTGGCTGGCACAACGGCCGATACACCGTTTCGCAGGATAATCCTTACCGTATGGTCGTGGGACGCGACAGCAGTTTCACGGCCATCCTTGAAACCGACACACTGACGGTCTCGTTGCTGACCGTCGGCGAAGGCGAAGCGCGCGGCGAGGGTCGTTTCCTGTTACGCGAGAATGTGACGCTCGAAGCCTTCCCCGCCCCCGGCCACGATTTTCTGGCCTGGACGGACGAGCGTGGTGAGCGGGTCTCGACCGACAACCCGTTCGTTTTCCCCGCCACAGACGCCGTAACCTATACGGCGGTCTTCCATCCGAAAGCCTACGCCGTGACGTTAAGCGCCGAAACCGGCGGCACACTGACCGGCGGCGGCGAATACCCCTATCTGTCGGATGTCGTGTTGTTGGCGAAAGCCGACAGCGTACACACGTTCCGCTGCTGGCAACTGGACGAGACCTCGGCCGAAGACAGTACGCTCGCCGCGCTTTTCACGCCGGAAATCCTGCAACGGGCACGGCTGACCTACCGCGTCGATCGGCCGCTGGGTCTGAAAGCCGTATTCGATGCGTTCACTTACGAGATTTTGGCCGAAGCCTCGCCTGCCAACAGCGGCACGTTCAGCGGCACCGGCACGTTCAACCACGGGGCGTCCACCATTCTGGAAGCCCTGCCGGCCGAACATTTCGATTTCGCGGCCTGGACGCTGGACGGCGAGACCGTCTCGACCGAACCGAATCTGGAAATTCCGTCGATAGAGGAAGATCGCTTGTACACCGCACTGTTCAAACCGACCGAATATCAGATAGAACTGAAAATCTATCCGACCCAAGGGGGTGTCGTGACCGGCGCGGGTTCGTACCGGTTCGGCGACACGGTGCTGATTTCCGTCAGCATGCAGCCCGGCTATACGTTCCAAAGATGGGTTGATAAAGATTTCAAAAACGTTTCCGATGAACCGTCGTTTCTGCATATCGTTAACGGCAGCAATATCTTCACGGCCTCCGTCAAGGCCGCCAACGAAAGCGGACAAACGGCCGGCAATCGCCTCAACGTCTATCCGAATCCGGCCATTGACTACCTGCATTTCGAAGCCGATGCCGACCTGCGCCGCATCACACTCTTCGACGCCGGCGGACGGTTGTTGCGGCAGAGCGCGGTCAGCGGGCGGGAAGCGACGCTGTACACGGCCGACTGCCCGGCGGGCCTGCACTTCTACCGCGTGGAATGGCAGGATGGCCGCGTCAGCCACGGCAAGTGGGTCCGGTAACTTGACATTACGCCTAATTTACCTTAACTTTGCCCGTTTGTCCCCCATCGGGACGTGATTGTGTTATGTTAGATAAATTAGAAGCCCTGAACCAACGTTTCCTGGCCATCGAGCAGGAAATGAACCAGCCGGAAGTGATGGCCGACATGAAGCGGTACATCAAGCTGAATAAAGACTACAAGGAATTGCAGCCTATTGTGGCGGCCTACAAGCAATACAAAAATCTCATCGACAACATCGCCAATGCCAAGGAAGTGCTCGCGCATGAAAAAGACGAGGAATTCCGGGAAATGGCGAAAGAGGAACTCAACACGTTCTCCGAAGAAAAAGACCGTCTGGAAGAGGAAATCCGCATCCTGCTGATTCCGGCCGACCCTCAGGACTCCAAAAACGCCATTTTGGAAATCCGCGCCGGTACGGGCGGCGACGAGGCGGCCATTTTCGCGGGCGACCTCTACCGCATGTATGTCCGCTACTGCGAAAAGCGCGGCTGGAAAATGGAGACCGTCGATTTTACCGAAGGCACGGCCGGCGGCTACAAGGAAATCGTAGTCAATGTGACGGGCGACGGCGTCTATGGCATCCTCAAATACGAGTCGGGCGTGCACCGCGTGCAACGCGTGCCCGAAACCGAGACGCAGGGACGCGTGCATACTTCGGCGGCTTCGGTCGTCGTACTGCCCGAAGCCGATGAATTCGACGTGGAAATCAAGGCGAACGATATCCGCAAAGACACCTATTGCTCTTCGGGACCCGGCGGCCAGTCGGTGAACACGACCTATTCCGCCGTACGTCTGACCCACATCCCGACCGGTATCGTCGTGGCGATTCAGGACGAAAAATCGCAAATCAAGAATTACGAGAAGGCGTTGAAAGTGTTGCGGACACGCATCTACGAAATAGAGTACCAAAAGTATCTGGACGAGATTTCGTCCAAACGCAAGACGATGGTTTCGACGGGCGACCGTTCGGCCAAAATCCGGACGTACAACTATCCGCAGAGCCGCGTGACCGACCACCGCATCAACTTTACGATTTATTCGCTCGGCAATTTCATGGACGGCGACATCCAGGAGGTGTTGGATGCGTTGCAGTTGGCCGAGAATGCCGAAAAACTCAAAGAAAACGTCGGGTAAAACGCCTGCCAAAGCCCTATTTCAATTATGAACAGAACCGAACTGATTGCCGAAATCCGCCGGAAAAAGTCTTTCCTTTGCGTGGGACTTGATCCGGACATGAATAAGATTCCCGATTGCCTGCAAGGGGAAGAAGACGTGATTTTCGCGTTTAACAAAGCGATTATCGACGCCACGCTCGACTATGCCGTGGCCTACAAGCCCAATCTAGCCTTTTACGAGGCTTACGGCTTGAAAGGCATGGTTTCTTTGCAGAAAACCATCGACTACCTGCGGCGGCTCAACGTCTTTACCATTGCCGATGCCAAACGCGGCGACATCGGCAACACGTCGCTCAAATACGCGCAGGCCTATCTTGACCCGGCCGGCGACTTCAATTTCGACGCCATTACCGTAGCGCCTTATATGGGCGAGGATTCGGTCAAACCTTTCCTGCAAGTGCCGGACAAATGGGTCGTGCTGCTTGCGCTGACCTCCAATCCGGGCGCACGCGATTTCCAGAATCTGGAAATCACGGGTGGCGCGGCCGACGGAACGGCTTTGGAAAAACATCTCTACGAACAGGTGCTCCGCACGTCGGCTTCTTGGGGCAATGCCGACAATATGATGTATGTCGTGGGCGCCACCCGGGCCGAATTCCTTTCGGACGTGCGCCGGATTGTACCGAACCACTTCCTGCTCGTGCCGGGCGTGGGCGCGCAGGGCGGCAGCCTCGAAGAGGTCTGCCGCTACGGCCTCAACGACGACATCGGCCTGCTCATCAACGCTTCCCGCAGCATCCTCTACGCGGGCAAAGACACGGACTTCGCCGAGGCCGCGCGCGCGGAAGCGGCGCGTATGCAACAACAGATGCAGACTTATGTCCGTTAGTCCGCGCTTTACAGTAAAACGGGCGGCTGTCTCGTATACCCCTCTCCGAGCCCACGCGCCCGGACTAGCTCGCGTA
>CAMWSI010000163.1 GCA_947176875.1 uncultured Bacteroidales bacterium | reverse complement strand
GTGTGATGCAGAACATGATGCTGGCGGCGCACGCGATCGGGTTGGCCACGTGTTGGATCAACCGCGAACGCGAGATGTTCGCAACCGACGAGGGTCGACAACTTATGCGGCAGTGGGGATTGCCCGACGGCCTCATGGGCATCGCGGCCTTGGCCATCGGCTATGCGGCCGGTGATCCGGAAGTGCCCATGCCCCGCAAAGAGGACTATTACAAAATTATACGATAAACAATGTGAAGCCGTCCGCGCAAAGGGGTATCCACTCGAACGACGCGACCGGGCACGGCGGCTCACGACTTATTAACCTAAAAAACGCTTGTCATGAATCGGATTTGCGAACTCCTCGGCATCCGCCTGCCGATTATACAGGGCGGCATGGTTTGGTGCAGCGGCTGGCGGCTGGCCTCGGCCGTGAGCGAGGCGGGCGGCCTCGGCCTTTTAGGCGCGGGTTCCATGCACCCCGAAACGCTGAAAGAACACATCGAAAAATGCCAGGCGGCCACATCCAAGCCGTTCGGCGTCAATGTGCCGCTACTCTATCCGCAAATTGACGAACTGATGAAGCTGATTGTAGATAGCGGCGTCAAAATCGTGTTCACATCGGCCGGCAATCCCAAGACCTGGACGCCATTCCTCAAAGAACACGGCATCACGGTTGTACACGTGGTTTCTTCGGCCAAGTTCGCCGCCAAATGCGAGGCAGCCGGCGTGGATGCCGTCGTGGCCGAAGGCTTCGAGGCCGGCGGCCACAACGGCCGCGAGGAGACGACGACGTTCTGTCTTATTCCGTCCGTACGGCAAGCCACGTCCCTACCGCTCATAGCCGCCGGCGGCATCGGTACGGGCACCGGCATCCTCGCCGCGATGAACCTCGGCGCGGAGGGTGTACAAATCGGCACACGCTTCGCATTCAGCCAGGAGAGTTCGGCCTGCGATACGTTCAAGCAACTCTGCACCGGCCTTCAGGAGGGCGACACGATGCTGAGCCTCAAAAAACTGTCACCGACCCGTCTCATCAAGAACGCCTTTTTCCAAGCCGTGGACGAAGCCGAAAACCGTGGTGCCTCGGCCGACGAACTGCGCGAACTGCTGGGCCGCGGCCGCGCCAAGAAAGGCATGTTCGAAGGCGATTTGGAGAACGGCGAACTGGAGATAGGCCAGATTGTCGCCCTTTTCGACCACATCCAACCCGTAGCCGACATCATGCGGGAACTGGAAACCGGCTACCGCGAGGCCCTGAACCGCAGCCGCTCCGGCGAACTGGATTGGTAAAACATGGTTTAGAAGCATTTTCCCCCGCGGCTGAACTTGAACCAAACGCTTAGCCTTGCTATTCCCTGCCCTGTCACGTACATCAAAAAAACATGCCCATGAATACCGCCGATATTTTGGAACTGGCCGAAAACAACCAGAAGAAAGCCCACGCCATCATCGACAAACTGGATATTCCGAACGTCTGGCAATCCGTCGGCGCCGAGGCCCGTCTTGTCGGATCACTCAAAATGGGGCTGCTGATGAAACACCGCGACATCGATTTCCATATCTATTCCGCCCCGCTCCGTCTGGAAGACAGTTTCCGCGCCATGTCGCAGATAGCGGCTCATCCCGCGATCCGGAAAACAGAATGCATCAACCTGATGCATACCGACGAAGCCTGCATCGAATGGCACGCGACCTACGAGGATGACGCCCGCGACTTATGGCAAATCGACCTGATACATATCCTGAAAGGTTCGCGCTACGACGGTTACTTCGAGCGGATGGCCGAACGCATCACGGCCGCCTTGACGCCGGAGACCCGAAAGACGATTTTGCGGCTCAAATACGAAACGCCTGACAGCGAAAAAATCATGGGCGTGGAGTACTATCGGGCCGTCCTCCAAGGCGGCGTGACGGATTTCGCCGGCTTACAAGCCTACCGGCGGAGCCATCCCGCCGACGGCATCGTCGAATGGATGCCGTAAACCGCCAGCCGATAGTTCGGACCATCGAAGCGGAAGACCGGGACGGCCGTCTTTTCAGCCGTTTAGGATAGAACGCCTTCCAACTCCAATAAAAACCGTTTGACCGCCAACCCGCCCCCGTAGCCTGTCAGCGAGCCATCGCTCCCTATGACGCGGTGACAAGGTGCGAAAATGGACATCGAATTGGCGCCGTTGGCATTGGCGACCGCACGAACGGCCCGGGGGCTTCCGATGCGCCGCGCCATTTCGCCGTATGGAACGGTTTGGCCGAACGGTATCCGCAGCAATTCATGCCACACGGTTTTCTGAAAGTCGGTACCGGCAAACAGCAACGGCACGGAGAATGCCCGGCGTCGCCCCTCAAAATACTCATCCAGTTGCCTTGCGGCCGATTCGATGGCCGCAGACGTCCCCGGCACATAGTCGGCCTGCAACAACCGTTGCAACCGCCGATTCACCCCATCGCGCGGCTTTTCCGCCCGCCAGTCGCACAAACAGAGTTTGTCGCCGAGCGAACCGAGCAGCAACAGACCGCAGGGCGTCTCGTAACGCCTTACGACTATGGTATTTTTATGCTTCATCATCGTCCTTTTCAAGGCAGTTTTTTCACCTCGGCAGAAACCGCTGCGTTCGGTTTGACAAAAACACAGGTTCATGCGACGGACACGGTTTCCCGCCTCCTCTCTCCGAACCGGTGCCGCCACCCGCCAACGCAAAGATAGAAAATATACGGCAAAGTTGTTTGCCCGCGCATAGCGCGAAAGGTTTTCTTCATAATAAAAACACCATAAAAATAACTAATTTTGCATTCGGACAGATAAGACAATCTATAACCTGTTCTGTCGGGCTGAAGATTAAAAACTGAAAAAGCAAAAAGATATGGAACGAAAATTTTGTCAGAGTTGCGGTATGCCGCTGACCTCAGACAATAAGGGTTCTAATGCCGATGGCAGCCGCAACGAGGATTACTGCATCTACTGTTACAAGAACGGCAGATACACACAAGACTTCACAATGGCACAGATGATTGAATTCTGCGCACAGTTTACCGACCAGATAAACGAGCAGGCTGGCTTGAATTTGACACCCGAACAAGCGAAAGAACAAATGCGCCAGTTCTTCCCCAATCTGAAACGATGGAAAAGAAAGGACGAATGAACGATTATTGAAAAGGCTATGGCTCTGCCGGCTCAATGCGACGAATTAACACTGGCTTCAATCAATGCCGATGGTGTTGCCCGCCCGTACCGCTTCAAAAGGCCATACCGTAGGATGCAACGAAAGTAAGTGCCGGACCATTCTAAAAAAATAGGACTATGTTTATCGCAATTCTGACATATAAGAAGCCGCTTGAAGAGGTTGACCGTCATCTTCAGGCGCACCGCGACTATCTCGCCAGGCATTATGCCGCCGGCGACTTCATCGCTTCCGGACCGCAGACACCGCGTATCGGCGGAGTGATAATGATAAAGGCAGACGATCGTGAAGCGTGCAACGCCATCGTTGCCGAAGACCCGTTCCATATCAACAGTATAGCCGATTATCAGATAGTGGAATTTTCTCCGACAATGTTTCTGAATGACGACCTAAGGAATATCCTTGCGTGATGGAAACGGGTAGATTGCTATTGAGACCTTGGCAGGAATCCGATGCGGAATCGCTTTACAGATATGCGAG
>CAMWSI010000162.1 GCA_947176875.1 uncultured Bacteroidales bacterium | reverse complement strand
CATATCGTCGGCAGCGTCAGCTGGGTATAAGCGACAGGTCACGGCCTTTGCGATGGGATGCGTACTCCGCATCTCCGCGGCTTTGAGCAAAGCCAAGACCTCGGCGCGGTCAGCCGCGGACGAACACCACAACGCCTGCACGCCCGGCTTTCCCTCGGTCAGCGTACCCGTCTTGTCCAATACGACGGTATCGATATGGCACAACTGCTCCAAAGCCGCGGCATCCTTTATCAAGACATGACGCTCGGCCGCCTTGCCGATGCCCACCATCAAAGCCGTCGGCGTGGCCAATCCCAACGCACAGGGACACGCGATGACGAGCACCGAAACCATCACGTTCAACGCTTCGGCGAAATAGGCCGTTCCACCCGCTACCATCCAGACGGCGAACGCCAGCACCGACAAGCCCATGACCGTCGGCACGAAGATGCCCGCCACTTTATCCGCGGTACGCTGAATCGGCGCCTTGCTGCCCTGCGCCTCACGCACCTTGCGGATCATGGCCGCCAGATAAGTGGCCTGTCCGGAAGCCGTTACCTCTATCTGCAACGAACCGTCCCGGTTCAGCGTACCGGCCAACACCTTGTCGCCCGCCCGCCGTTCCGCCGGCAAGGGCTCGCCCGTCATCATACTCTCGTCCACAAACGAATGTCCCTCCGTCACGCGCCCATCTACCGGCACTTTCTCTCCCGGCCGCACCAATACGGTATCGCCCGTCCGCAACAACGCGACGGCGACCCGCTCGAAACCGCCGTTTCTGAGCGCCATCGCCTCATCGGCCTGCAAGGCCACCAATCCTTTCAAGGCTTCCGAAGTACCCTGTTTCGCACGTTCCTCCAAAAACTTGCCCAACAAGACAAACGCAACTATCATCCCGGAAGCCTCGTAATACAAATGCGGATGCATACCGCGGCTCGTCCAGAAATCAGGGAAAAACGTATTGAAGAGACTGAACAGAAAAGACACCGACGTACTCAAAGCCACGAGCGTATCCATATCGGCCGAAAACCGCCGCGCCTGTTTCCACGCCCGCACATAATATTCCCGGCCGAATCCGACCATGACGCCCAACGAAAGCAACATCATGAGCCAAGCCTTACCCGGAAAGTCCCAACCATGGCTCATCCCCAGAACGGACAACGGTATCGCCAACGCCCACGCGCCAAGCACACACGCCTTCAATTTCTTATAGGCTTTTTTCTGTTGTTCGGCCTGTTCCTTGAACGGATCGGCCGCCGCCAGAATCAAGGTATAGCCCATATCGGCCACCGCCTTTTGAAAAGCCGGCAAATCCATTTCCGCCGTCTCATAAGCCAGATTCAGCGTGCTGTCGGCGAAATTGACCCGGGCGGCGGTCACGCCCCGGAAATCGGCCGCCATCTTCTCCACGCGTTGCGCGCATCCGGCGCAATGCAGCCCCAAAAGCGGATATACGGTCTGTTGTTTCATGGTATTTCTCGGTTTCAGGCATGGAGGCCGACGGCCACATCCCGAGACCGGTCCGCGCACGCCTATCGGTTAAACGCTAAAATTCCTTAGTGCAAATATAATATATCACAACCGCAAATATAGCGGAAACTCCCCGCAACCCGGTTGCAAAACCGACGGTAATCCGTGACGGCCGGCATCATGCCCTGCGGCCACAGGGCGGCACAAAGCCGCGGCGCCTCAACGCCCGTCCATCAGACGGGTCACAGCTTCGTCGAACCGCCGCGAACTCTCGTCCCAACTGAACTTCTCCCGTTGCAGACGGCCGCGGGCCACCAATCCGGCACGATATACGGCATCGCCCGCCACACGCGCCATACCCTCGCAGATGGACGCCACATCGTACGGATTCACATAGCATACCGCCTCGCCGCCGACTTCCGGCAACGAGGTCACATCCGACGCAATGACGGCCGTCTCGGCCGCGAACGCCTCGACCAGCGGTATGCCGAACCCCTCGAATACGGAAACATACACCAACGCCTCGGCCGATGCCACGAGCGCATTCAAAGCATCCGGCTCCACGCGCCCCGGCCAAAGAATATCGTCGCCATAAGTCAAAGTCGCATACGCCTTTTCCATACGCCGGTCGCGCCACATCGGCGTCCCGACCACGACGAACCGGTGCGGCGCCCCCGTCTCCGCCTTGAAACGATCGAAAGCCTGCAACATACGCCACACATTCTTGCGGCGATGAATCGACCCCACATAGATGAAATAAGGCCGGCCGTCGGCCACCGCCGCACGCACGGCCTCTTTTTCCGCCTCCGGAATCGGATGATAAGAAGCGAGGGCGGCATTGTAAATCACGGCCACACGTTCGGCCGACACCCCGTAACGCGCCGCAATGTCCCTGCGGCTGAAATCCGATACCGTACACAACAAGTCGGCCCGCCGCGCGAAACGCGGAAAAAAATGCCGGTAATACCAACGGTGAGACCGACGCATCCCGCCGTCCATATGCTCAAAACCCAAATCGTGAATGACATCCACACAAGGTATCGGGCGGCCGTCGCGCCGGCGCGCGTGCAACGGCAGACCACCGTCGGTGGAAACGAACAAATCCACCTCCCTTGTTCTCAGAAAACGCGAAACACTGTATTCGAAAAACCAATACCACAGCAAAGGATGACGCGCCGGCGGGAACAGGACAACGGGTTCTACATTACCGGCAAACCGAAAGGCAGGATCCGGTTCGCGGTCGAACAGAAAATAAAACGTATGTTCCGGATGCGCACAGACCCAACGGCGCAGAATCTCATGCGTAAACCAACCGATTCCTTCCAGACGGTTAGCCAACAAAAGCCGCGTATTGACCGCTATTCTCACTTTTACTTATCGCCCTATCGAACCATGCAGCCGTCCGAAATCCGACCGTACTATGCTTCGGCCTTAGGCTTTCGGACACCTTTGAACTTACGGAACCTTAAAGAAATAACCCCGAAGAAAGCCTCTTTGAAAATCTTTTTGCTCATTTTGGAGGTACCCTCCCGGCGGTCGGTAAAGACAATCGAAACCTCCCGGACATCATATCCCAACCGATAAGCCGTATATTTCATCTCAATCTGGAACGCATAGCCTACAAAACGGATATCGTCCAAATCCATCGCTTCCAACAGACTGCGGCGATAGCAAACGAAACCGGCCGTCGCATCGCCTATCTTCATACCGGTCACGAAACGGACGTAGGCTGAGGCATAATACGACATCAACACGCGCCCGATCGGCCAGTTCACGACATTGACCACATGATTGACATAGCGCGAACCGACGGTCAAATCAGCCCCCTCCACGGCACACGACTCATACAATCTCAACAAATCGTCCGGATTATGCGAAAAGTCCGCATCCATTTCCACCACATAATCGTAATGACGCTGCAACGCCCACTTGAAACCGTGGATATAAGCCGTTCCAAGCCCCAACTTACCCTTGCGTTCCTCCATGAACAGGCGGTCCGGAAATTCGGCAAGCAGACGCCGCACAATTTCCGCCGTACCGTCCGGAGAATTGTCCTCCACGACAAGAATGTCGAAAGCCTTAGGCAAGGAAAAGACCTTGCGGATGATTTTCTCGATATTCTCTTTCTCGTTGTAAGTGGGGATAATAACCAATGTGTCGTTCATCTGTCCTACGGTTAAATTTGAAGCAAA
>CAMWSI010000161.1 GCA_947176875.1 uncultured Bacteroidales bacterium | reverse complement strand
TAAAGGGAATATGCCCGGTATCTCGGCACCGTCCCCGCGATGCGGACAAGCACCGCCGACAGACATACCCCTTACGGGTACAAAGTTACAAAATTTAATTGAATCTAACTTAGTAAAAAACGAAATTTTGTTTTACCGGCAACGCACAAATTTCGACTACTGCAAGACGGGTACCGACTGTCTGGAAAGCATCTTCGACCGCTTGCGGCTGACACCCGCACAACGGACCGCCCTCTACAAGGGCGACAAGGTCTTGACTCCAAACGTAAGGATTCATAACGAAAAGATGGACGTGCTCCTGCACCTTGAACGCGGTGAACTGGTTTACCAGATGGTTCGCTAATATACAGGTTGCGATCACACATTGCCCCATCCGCCACAACCCGTATGCCAATTCCAAAATAAATGAACATGCAGAATTTCAGAATGCTCAACCGGCGGCCGCTCGAACTGCCGGCATTGGACACCGACGTGCCAATGGTAAACGTGGAATACCAGCCCCTCTCGGCACCTCAGGTGCGAACGGCTCTCAGACAACTCCCCAACCTGCTATACAACAAGTATAGCGGCTGGTATTTCTTTCTGTCTCAAAAAGCCATCGGAAAATTGCGGTACGAGACCTATTCCGACCACACCGACGAATTGCAGACCATACATCTGTCGGCGGTAACGAATATCGACACCTTGATATTGCACGCTGTTTTAGGCTATTCAAAACCGGAATCCCTTACGAGGCTTAACTCCAACCAAAAAGAAGCGGAACAAAACATTGACATCAAAGCCATCCATCGTTTCTATGCCGGCGCATGGATAAACGGAAAGCCCTATTCAGTCAGACTGACGATTCGGGAATACCATGACGGACGGGCGGAATTAGGTGAGGAAGCCAAAGCCTATGCCTTACATCTGCAAGAAATGAAAGAAGGCGTAACCGGTCAATTCTCGGAGTCTCCCGCATCGCACGGGCTAACAAGGCCCTCGGTTACGCCCCTCTCATTAAAGAACGCTGTTTCCGGTATCTCGGCACCGTCCCCGCGATGCGGACAAGTACCGCCGACGGACACACGTCTTACAGATGCGAAGATAGTGCAAGGTAAGCTCAAAAGCAAATTTGTTTGCACTTTGCCGAATCCCTTATCGAGCCAAAGTATATCTTATGAGCATCAATTCATCAAGTTACAAGATTTGATTGAATCCAACCTCAAGGAAGGAGAAGAACCGTGTTACCGGCAACGCGCGGAGTTCGACTACAGCAAGACGGGCACCGACTGCTTGGAAAGCATCTTCGACCGCTTGCGGCTGACACCCGCACAGCGGACTTCCCTCTACAAGGGCGACAAGATATTGGCTACTGACGTAAGGATTCATAACGAAAAGACGGACGTGCTCCTGTACCTTGAACGCGGTGAACTGGTTTACAGAACGGTAAACCTCCAGACCGAACGCGGGCTATAGTAAGCACCGGGCGGTGTTGCAAGGGGGCTCTACCTCTACTCGCTACGGCGCCGCTCGTGAAGATAGGATGCGTTGCGGCAGAAACAA
Organism: uncultured Bacteroidales bacterium; assembly: GCA_947176875.1. GTDB lineage: Bacteria > Bacteroidota > Bacteroidia > Bacteroidales > P3 > CAMXAS01. Next base: position 2,107 of record CAMWSI010000161.1, on the reverse strand, counting down.
TCAAAAAAGGATAGCCATATTACAACAGAGAGATAGTGCCCTACAAACAAATCAAGGTCTTTAATCTAGGATTTTTCGGCAACGGAAAATCGTGGAAAGATTCAAGAAATTCGGATACAGTTACAATATGTACCATTTCGTAGATTACGGACACGAAATTGCCGGTGCCATGATCGAGACGTTTGACCTACAAATATTTTTTTTGGAAACCAACGTCATGCGCGGCCGAAAAAGAAAGGAACTTTACAAAGGCGGATAAGCGTATAAAAACGCCTTTCGGTTGGCCGGTGCGGATGCGGCGCGGAACAGGGCGCGCCGGCCTCAATGTTTGGCTTTACCCATAAGATATTCCGCCACAGCCTCATAGGCGGGTATCGAGAACGGATCGTTGTGCGTATTGGAGGCGAGATAGTTTGACGCAAACCGCACAATCACCATTTCCGCCACAGGATCGATATAGATGGCCTGTCCGTAAACGCCCCGTGCCATAAACGCCCCGTGGGCATTGTTCGTTATCCACCACATATCCCGGTAACTCCAGCCTTTCAACTGATCATATCCGCCGCGGGCGAACCTTGCCTGACTTTCAGGATTGCTGCCGCCTGTACGGATGTCTTCGACGGCTTTTTCCGGGATAATCTGTTTTCCACCGAGCCTGCCATGACAACGCATCATCTCTCCGAACATGGCCATATCCCGCAAATTGAGGCTGAACCCGCCGCCGGCAAAGGTTATTCCGGAAGGGTCAAGCTGGTAGTATCCGTTGTAGTGTGCGCCGAGAGGCTTCCAGATTCTTTCTGATACCAACTCCGCTACGTTCTTTCCAGTAGCCCTGGAGATAATCCATCCGAGAAGTTCCGTATTGACGGTTCTGTATCCGAATGCCTCGCCATGCGCCGCACCTGCGATTTTCTTTACCGTCTTGAGGTATTCGTAATAATTCTTCGGTCCCTTGTAATCGGATCCCCTGAACACGTTTCCGGATGCGGCATAAGCCCAGATTTCAGCCTCCGGATCACTATAGTCCTCGCTATATTGCAGAGCCGTCGTCATGTCCATCACCTGCCGTACGGTCGCATCCCCGAAGCCGCTCCCAGCAAGTTCCGGAACATAGCGGGTCACTTTCTCTTCCGGATCAATCACTCCTTCAGAAGCCAATACCGCCCCCAGCGTACCCGTGAATGACTTGCTGACCGACATGGCCGCATGCAAGCCGTCCGGGGTCAGTCCGCCCAAATATATTTCATAGACGATTTTCCCCTTGTGCATGACAATCATGCCATCGACATAGTTTGTATCGAGCGACTGCCGCAGGCTCATCGCCTTATCGGAGCCCCAAGGCACAAAAGAAATATTTTCGATATCGCTATCAATATCGGTTTCAACAGCATAACGGAAATTGTCCGCAGTCGGCACATCCCTGGTAGGAAAGAACTCACGCATATGGTTCACACTGTACCTCAATGCGGGGAACGTGAAATACGACCCATCCGCAGCGTAGAGCGTCTTGTCTTCAGCAGGCGGAAAGCCTTGCATCCACCCCATGACACGGGGATCGGACTCCGCGGCGGTAAGCACCGGCACAGCGGCCTCCTTTACGTTTTCCCTGTCTTTACCGGCACCTGAGATGTTGCAGCCTATGAACATCATCATGGCGACCATCATGGGCAGGGAGGCAAAACCAAACTGTTTCATATCCTTATGTTATATCGTACTAAACTAAAACATCACACGGGCACAGTCAATCCCCGCCCCTATTATCTACAATCCGAACAGTGTTTCGGCGTTGCGCGTCGTGACTTCGGCCACATGCGCCACCGGTTCCCCCTTGATTTCGGCCAATTTCTGTCCGATGAGCGGGATGTTACGGCTTTCGTTGGGCTGACCGCGGAAAGGATGCGGCGCAAGATAGGGCGCGTCGGTTTCCAACACGATATGTTGCAAATCGACTTCGGCCACGGTCTCGGCCAGATGGGCGTTCTTGAACGTCAGCACGCCGCCTATGCCCAGACTGAAGCCGAGGTCTATCGCACGCCGCGCCTGCTCCACGCTGCCGCCGAAACAATGGAATACACCGCGCAGCCGGCCGTCCTGCTCCTCCTGCAAT
>CAMWSI010000160.1 GCA_947176875.1 uncultured Bacteroidales bacterium | reverse complement strand
CGTGTATACTTGCTTTGTCAGGTTGCCAAAAATGCTGACGGTAAGGTTCCGTTGTTTGATGATTTTGGAGGATGTTATTCGCAAAAGAAATATAAAAATGGTGGTGCATTGGCGGCCTCGACTTTTATTCCGGGTTTGGGACAGATGATTAAACGCAGAGGTGGGGAAGGATCGTTGTTTTTACTTAGCGAGTACGCTTTGGTTGGTGGGGGAATTGCCTTTTATTATGCAGCTCAAAATAGTTTAAATGCGATTAAAGCGGGGAATGCGACCTATGAAGTTTATAAGATAGAGACATCGCACTATAATACCTATAGAATTATGAATTATACATTCTATGGTGCGGCCTTGGTTTTGCATGCTGTCAATATGTATCGAGCGTATGTCGTTCGGCCGAAGTATAAGAAACAAGATATGTTTTCGTTGAGCCCTACTATTTTGCCAGTCGATAATGAGAATATGGCGGTAGGAATATCGTTTGGTTTAACATTTTAAAGATACATAAAATGAAGAAACTAGTGGTGGGCATTTTGTTGCCATTTTTGTTATTGACGGCATGTGTGAAAAGTCTTGATAAAGAGGGTGTGGTGGAAACAACTATATATACCGGAAGGGTTGTTCATGGAACATCTGGTATCCCTGTCGCTAATGTGAAAGTGATGATTATAAGTGGAAGTAGAATATATGCCAATATGAGTACAGGCGACGATGGTCGTTTTGAATTGTCGGTGAAGTATCGTGAAGTGACCAAAGACCATTACATTTTGTTGGAAGACGGGGTACATCTTTCAAAAAAATCTAAATTGAAGGGTTTCGGTATGCCTGTATATGATTTTAGGGATATTATTTTTTATGAGTAGGAGATAGCGTCTTGGATAATATAAAATACAAGCTGGCCAAACGGAAACGGAGTAGGCAATAAATTATTAAACCAATGAAAAGAAAAATTTTTGTAGCAGCCATTGCTTTAAGCATGGCAGGTTTGGCAACTACAGCCAATGCGTCTTTACCTATAGACAAGATTGTGGCTATAGATGAAATTAACATGCAGGATGTGTCTTCTGATTATAAATACGTTAAGCATGTTACAATTTACAAACAACTGGGGCAGGCATCTCGGAACAGCAAAACGCCAATTGCACAGCAATCGGTTCCGGTGTATAAAAAAGATGGCAAATACTATATTAAGATTCCCGATTTTAAAAAAACTGTTGAAGTCGGCAAAAACAACATGTATGGCCGTACCGATTTGGATGGACTTTGGCATGTTGACCTCCAATATCATGTATGCGGCTGGTACTTTAACATATAAAGGGGAATGCATATTCCGTTCACGGAATTGATAAGGCTGAAGGCAGACGGTTCAAGTTGGGCAGTTTATGTCTTTCTGTATTGTCTGCCTGATGCCTTGTGGTATTGAGCGCTTCTTCGCTTGCAGTTTCCTTTTATCCGACAATCCGCATACAGCAAATGGAGATTGTATGAACGGCTATATAGTTACCTTTCGTAAGGGAGACTCTGCAATACTTCAGAGGCCGAAAAGGAACATTTATTTGAATGATTTCTTTTCTACTTATCATAGATTAAGAACACTAAACATAGCATATCAATGGTTTCGCATACTTTCCATTTTCCAAATAGATTTCATTTCATCCTTTGCTTTTTTGCATATGCAAGCATTGAGTTTCTTTCAGCCCAGCCCGTGCAGAGTGACTTCCAGAAATTCGTAGCCGATCGTAACCAAAAATTCTCAAAGTTTGAATCAGAGGCCCGACAGAAATACGAGCAATTCAGGGACAATGCCAATGCCGATTATGCCGACTTCATGCGTCGTAAATGGGTGGCGTTCGAAACTCGACCGGCTCAACCGGTTCCGGTGCGTCCGGAGCCGCCTCGGCCGTTTGTCAAGTTGGGGGAGGCCGCGCCAGTTGCGGTGTCGCTTGATTTCGAGGAGTTGCGTCTGCCGGTGCGGCCGCTGTTGCCGCCACCTACTCCGGCAGTGCCGATCGCGGAACCGGCCTTGCCGCAGCCTGAGACGTTCCACTTCCGTTTTTACGGCACTTCTTGCCGCGTGCGGCTTGGTGCGGCACAGCGGTTCGGCTTGAAAGACTTGCAGGAGGAGACGGTGGCGGTGGCTTGGCAGGCCTTGGTGTCGGACGAGACGGACGTCACGCTCCTTGACTGTTTGGAACTGCGACAACGGTTGCAACTCGGCGATTGGGGCTATATCGGACTATTGGATTCGTTGGGGACGGCTTTCTTTGGTGGTGATGCGTCGGAAGCCGTGTTATTGCAGATGTACCTGCTCGTGCAGTCGGGCTACCGGGTCCGTATGGCGCGTTCAACCGATAACAGGCTTGTGCTGTTGGTGCCGTTCCCGCAAAACATTTACAATTATTGTTATATCGCGAAAGACGGTGAAAAGTATTACATTCTGGATGCGGAGGCGAAAAACCATCGTTATTATGTATTCGACCACGCTTTCCCTGGAGAAAATTTGCCTTCGCTTAGGCAGGATACACCGCCCGATTTGGATTATGTGGCCTCGGAAGGACGGTCGTTTTCGTCCGCTGCTTGTCCAGCCTTGCAGGTACAATTGTATCCCAACAGGCAACTTATGGCGTTTTACAACACTTATCCGCTTAGTTCCGATTGGCAGGATTATGTGGCGGCCTCTCTGAGCGATGAAGTCAAGGCGACGCTTTACCCAGCATTGAAAGGACAGTTGGCACAACGCTCGCAGACGGCGCAGGTGGCGCTCTTGCTCGACTTTGTCCAAACGGCTTTCGACTACCAGACCGATGGTGAGCAGTTTGGCTATGAACGGCCGTTGTTTGGCGACGAGACGTTTTTCTATCCGTACAGTGACTGTGAGGACCGTGCTATCCTCTTCGCTATTCTTGTGCGCGAACTCGTAGGCTTGGACGCAGTGTTGCTACACTATCCGGGGCACTTAGCCACTGCCGTTAAGTTCACGGAAGCCACACCGCCCGGAGCTTATTTCTTGTTGGATGACGGCTCGTATGTTGTCTGTGACCCTACCTATATCCATGCCGGTGTCGGAGAGTGCATGCCTCAATATGAGGGTGTCCGCGCTCAAATCGTTCGATTGTAGTGGGGGCCCTAGCGAAAGATTGTGACTATATGGCAGACGGATACTGTATTTCTAAATTCAATAAAGGAAAATCTAACGCTCCCCATGCCCCCATCCCCTCCAAAACGAATCGTCAAAATCTTGCTCATAAGCGTAGGCGGCTTGTTGGCTGCGGTTCTGTTGGCGACGGGGATTGCACTGGGCGTGCTGCTTTCGCCCAAGCGGCTCACGCCATTGGTCAATCAATTCGCCTCCGGCTACCTTCAAGCGGAGGTGCAAATCCGTAAGGTTGATTTTACGCTTTCCACGTTTCCGCACATAGGGCTCGAACTGCAAGACGGGCTCGTGGTGTCGCACGCCTTGCGCGATTCGGCCTTTCAACCCGAAGACACGCTCTGCGCTTTTCACCGAGGGGTGGTCGGGCTCAATCTAAAGGCCTACAACCGCCACCGGCAACTCTCGTTCTTTACCGTTGAATTGGATAGTGTGGCAGGCCGTCTCTTTACGGATGCGGACGGGCGTTCCAATTATCATGTTGTAAGCATGCAAGACACGCTGCCCGGTGATTCGACGGCCGCACCGCCTGTCCTGCTG
>CAMWSI010000159.1 GCA_947176875.1 uncultured Bacteroidales bacterium | reverse complement strand
GACCACCAACTGCCCCGGGCCGTGGTAGGTGACATCCCCGCCCCTGTCCACCCGTATGAATTCGGCTTTCCGGTCATGCAGCAAGGCTTCGGACGCCAACATATTGTCCGCCTTGCCGTTCTTGCCAACCGTAAAGACCGGCCCATGCTCTACGAAAAACAGACGGTTCCGGCCGGTCAGACCTTTCGCTTTCGCGGATTTCACGGCCTCCATCTCCGCTTCCTGCAACGCCCACGCTTCCCTGTAAGGCAGACTACCCAAATCCGTAAATCGACAAAAAGCCATCGGCAGCGACATTAAAACCTACGATTTCAGCACGTGACGTTCGGCATGATAACTGGATCGAACCAACGGACCGCTTTCGACGATACGGAATCCTTTTTCCTTTCCGATCCGCGCGTATTCGGCAAACGTCTCCGGCCTGACGTAAGCCTCTACTTTCACATTGTCCAACGTCGGTTGCAGATATTGCCCTATGGTCATGACACGGCATCCGGCCTGCAAAAGATCGTCCATCACTTCCAGAATCTCCTCCCGTGTCTCGCCCAGCCCCAGCATGATGCCGCTCTTGGCCGTAACACCGCTTTCCGCCACATGCCGGATAACCTGCAACGACCCGTCGTAAGTCGCCCTGCTACGGACTGAAGGGGTCAGCCGGCGAACCGTCTCCAAATTGTGGGATATGACGTCGGGCTTCTCGGCGATCACTAAGTCTATCAAATCCGGACGGGATTGAAAATCAGGAATGAGTACCTCCATCGTAACCGACGGATTAAGGTTTTTGACAGCCCGTATCACTTCCGCCCAATGTCCGGCCCCCAAATCGGGCAAATCGTCGCGATCGACCGACGTCAGCACGACGTGTTTGAGTTGCAACGAACGCACCGATTCCGCCACATGAGCCGGTTCTTCCGCATCCAAAGGATGGGGTTTCCCCGTCGTGACATTGCAGAACCGACAGGCACGGGTACATACATCGCCGCCTATCATGAATGTAGCCGTGCCGCATCCCCAACATTCCCCATGGTTGGGACAACGCCCGCTCGTACAGATGGTATGCAAACCGTTGTCGCGGACCGTATCCTGTACTTTCCGCGACAAATCGCTCATCTGCAACTTTATTTTGAGCCACTCCGGTTTACGCCGGCCATTTTCTTCCATGTTCTCTTCCCTATTTCTCCAACATTTCACCAAACAGACCGTTTCGTCTAATTGGCCGAAGCCGCACGCTTTTCCTGACGCTTCCGTTCGTTCTCGTCAAGAATAATCTTGCGCAGGCGCAAACTCTGAGGCGTGACTTCCAAATACTCGTCGGCACCGATATACTCCATGTATTCTTCCAGCGACATTTTACGCGGCGGTACGAGCCGCACGGCATCGTCCGCGCCGGAAGCCCGCATATTGGTCAGTTTCTTGCTCTTGCAAACGTTTATCACGAGGTCGTCCTGACGGATGTGTTCGCCGATGACCTGCCCCGCATACACGTCTTCATTCGCTTCGATGAAAAACGTGCCGCGATCCTGCAACTTGTCGATGGCATAAGGGAAAGCGTTGCCGGTCTCCATCGCGATGAGCGCACCGGCATTGCGCAGCCCCATCTCGCCTTTCCACGGTTCGAAACCTTTGAGACGATGCGCCATGACGGCTTCGCCTTCCGTGGCGGTCAGCACGTTGTTGCGCAAACCTATCAGGCCGCGCGACGGAATCGTGAATTCCAGATGCGCACGGTCGGCCCGCGTCTCGATACTGACAATCTCGCCTTTGCGCTGGGTCACCAGTTCGATGACCTTACCGGAAAAATTCTCCGGCACCACCACGGTCAGTTCCTCCACCGGCTCGCACTGCTTGCCGTCCACTTCCTTGAGGATGACTTTGGGCTGCCCCACCTGCAATTCGTAACCCTCGCGGCGCATCGTCTCGATGAGTACCGAAAGGTGCAGGATGCCGCGGCCATAGACCAGCAGGGCATCGGGCGAAGCGGTCTCCACGACACGCAACGCCAAGTTTTTCTCCAATTCCTTGAACAGACGGTCGCGCAGGTGACGGGATGTCACGAACTTCCCTTCCCGGCCGAAGAACGGCGAATTGTTGATGGTAAACAACATGCTCATCGTCGGTTCGTCCACCGCCAGCGGCTTCAAGGCCTCAGGCGCTTCCGAATCGGCCACCGTATCGCCTATGTCGAAATTCTCCAAGCCCATGATGGCGCAGATTTCGCCGGCCTCGACGGGCGTCTTGACCTTTTCCTTGCCCAGCCCCTCGAACACATAGAGTTCCTTGATTTTCTCCTTCTGCATCGTACCGTCCCGCTTGATAAGGCTGACGTTCTGCCCGGCCTGCAACGTACCGCGGTGCAGACGCCCTACGGCAATCCGGCCGATATAGGAAGAATAATCCAGCGACGTAATCATAAGCTGCGTATTGCCGACCGGCGGCTTAGGCGCCGGGATATGTTTGACAATCAAATCCAAAAGATAAGTAATGTCCTGCGTCGGCGTTTTCCAGTCAGGGCCCATCCAGCCTTGCTTGGACGACCCGAAAGCCGTCGGGAAATCCAACTGGTCCTCGTCCGCCCCCAGCGTAAACATGAGGTCGAACACTTTTTCCTGCGTCAGTTCCGGCTCGCAATTGGGCTTGTCCACCTTGTTGATGACCACAATCGGCTTGAGGTGAAGGTCCAAGGCCTTTTGCAACACGAACCGCGTCTGCGGCATCGGCCCCTCGAACGCGTCCACGACGAGCAATACCCCGTCGGCCATGTTGAGCACGCGTTCCACCTCGCCACCGAAATCGGCGTGGCCCGGCGTATCGATAATATTGATTTTAACGTCTTTGTATCGAACCGACACATTCTTGGCCAAAATGGTGATGCCGCGTTCACGCTCCAAATCGTTGTTATCCAAAATCAGGTCTTGTTTTTCCTGATTGTCCCTGAACAGATTGGCCTGATACAGCATACGATCGACCAAGGTCGTCTTACCGTGATCGACGTGCGCTATAATGGCGATATTCCTAATTTCCGTCATATACGTCCCTCGAACTTATTTGCTGTAATCGTAAAATCCGCGACCGGTTTTACGGCCCAGGAGACCGGCCCGTACCATTTTACGCAACAGCGGATGCGGACGGTACTTGTCTTCGCCGAATTCGGCATGCAACACTTCCATGATGGCCAGACACACGTCCAGACCTATCAGGTCGCCCAGTGCCAACGGCCCCATCGGGTGATTGGCGCCCATCTGCATGGCGGCGTCGATTTCGTCGCGCGTGGCCACGCCGTCGGCCAAAATGCCGATACCTTCGTTCACGAGCGGAATCAGGATGCGGTTCACGACAAAGCCGGGTGCCTCATTGACCGAAACCGGCGTCTTGCCCATTTGCTTGGCCAGTTCGGTCACGGTATCGTGCACGTTCTGAGCCGTCAGCTGCCCCTTGATGATTTCCACGAGCTTCATCATCGGCACCGGATTGAAGAAGTGCATGCCGATGACGCGTTCCGGACGCGCCACCGAAGCGGCCAGTTCGGTAATCGAAAGCGAAGAAGTGTTGGAGGCCAGAATCGCGTCTTCCTTGCAAAGGCCCGCCAACTCGGCGAAAATGGTTTTCTTGACAGCCATGTCTTCCGAAATGGCCTCGATGAACAAATCGGCGTCGCGTACGTCATCGTAAGACACCCTCGCTTTGAAATGT
>CAMWSI010000158.1 GCA_947176875.1 uncultured Bacteroidales bacterium | reverse complement strand
TGTACCCTCTGTACCCTTCTGCGCTTTCTGCATCCTCTGTGCTCCGGCGCCGTCTCAAAATCCCCCCAAACGCCCCCATCCGTTTTTTCATCCATATACATGCATGCTGGCTGTGGCGGCGGGCAGGTAATTGACGCCGTACCAGCACATCTGCATACAGATAAAGCCGATGGTCAGCAAGCAGTTGAGGAGCGTCCTGCTGCCGCGGCCGTAGAGCCGCAGGTGGATGTAAATCAGATAGACGCACCAGGTGATGGCGGCCCATGTCTCCTTGGGGTCCCAGCCCCAGAAATGTCCCCAGGCCGCCTTGGCCCACAGCATACCGCTCAGCATACCCAAGGTCAGGAACGCCAGGCCGATATAGACCAAGCGGTCTATGGTCGGGAAATAGCCGTCGGTTTTCTGCCGCCAGCCGGCCAAGGCCAGGAGGAAGGCGCAGCCGAGGACGGCGTATGCGAAGATATAGACCGTGACGTGCGGGATGAACCAAAAGCTCTGCAAGGCCGGCATAAGCGACTGGTCGTGTATTTCGGGCTTGAGCAGGTTGATGAGGACGAAGACGAGGGCGATGACGGTGGAACAGAGCAACAGCCAGCCATAGTGCCAGCGCCGGTAGGTCAGCAGGCCGGCTAAAATGAGGAAGAACGAATACCAGAGGCGGGTTTCGCCCATGGTGCGGAGCGGCGGCCGTTGCAGGCCGATCCAAAGGCCGACGATGAAGACGGTATAGACGAGCAGGCCCGCGCCGGTAAGGCCGGCCGCCCACCGGCTGTAAGTCGGCCGCCGTAGCGCGAGCGTGGCACCGGTTATCCAAAGGAGCGCCGCGGCGATGGCGAAAAATATAAATGACTGCCAGGTCATAGCGCGCCTCCTTTCTGTTCGTTTGCGGCGGCTTGCGGCTGTGCGCCGGTCGCGTCCTGTGTGTCCGTCGCATAGGCGGCTTTCCCCGCTACGCCTTGCACGAACAGCAGCACGCAACCGGCCAGCATCATGCAGACGCCGATCCACATCAGATATTTCCAAGGCTGGCGCACGATTTCCACCACACAATATCCGATGGTTTGTCCGACGGGCACCTTTTCATAATCCACCAAGTAGAGGTCGCTCGTCGGCGAAAGCCCGTAAGGTTCGTTGACGCGCAACACGACGGGACGGCCGTCCACTTTCAGCCGCGCTTCGTAGGCTTCGGGCTGGCCGTTGGGGTAATACGTCACGCTGAAATCTTCCAGTTGAAACGTCTGCCGCAGGCGGGTAAAGCCGTGCTCGCGGGAAAAGGCCGTCTGGGTCGGCTCGTCGCGGTAAACCGGCAGCCGCCATTGGATGGTGTCCGGCGCCCCGACAAACCCGCCGATTAGGGCGAGCGTCAGCCCGACATGGTTGAGCAGGAAGCGCAGACGGTAGGGCCGGCCTTTCCGCAGGCCTCTGAAAATGACGAAAAACAGGTGGGCCAGCAGGGCCAAAAAGACGAAGAAAAACCACCGGGAATCCGGCTTCAGCCAAGTCGTGAGGCCCAAGATGAGGAAAGTGACCGCCGATACCGTCAGCAACAGAAACGTGGTCGCCGGGGCGGCGAGCAGGCGCGATACGGCCGACTGGCTTTTCTCCCGGTACAGAATCCACAGGATGACCCCGCCGGACAACAACAGGGCGGCATTGACGGGAAAGGCGAAAAAGCCGCTCTTGAAGCCGTCCGGCATCGCCAGCTGGCAGACGAGCGCCAGTCCGAAATAGACCGCCCAGATGATATAAACCGTCTTTACTTTCATGGATGGTGTTTGCGTTGGCCGCCGACGTATGGCATATCCGTCACGCTGCGGTTCACCCGTAACCGCCACAGTGCCCGTGGCGTCGGTTCACCCGCAACCCAACCGCAATAATACGAAAAATATGGCAAATCCGCTATGCCCGGCGGCGCGATGGCCTACCCCGGCCGATGTCGCTTGCATTTTCTTTCAGCTTGTTTTATATTCGCACTACGTAAAAATACGCAATACACTGCGTAAAATGTAAATACATGTACAAAAGGGCTGATTATATTGTTATTAAGAATAGGATTCAAGAACCGAGAAAGTTCATTCAGGTGGTGATGGGACCCCGTCAGGTGGGCAAATCGACGGTGGTGAAACAGGTTTTGGCCGAGTTGGATATGCCGTACCAATTCTATTCGGCCGATGATGTGCCTGCTACGAACCATGCGTGGATTTCGGATTGTTGGGCGGCGGTGCGCAGCCTGAAAGAGAACCGGGGGGTGGATACCATGCTCCTTGTTATAGACGAGATACAGAAAGTGCATAATTGGAGCGAGGCCGTCAAAAAGGAATGGGATGATGACACGTTTCACGACCGCGATATAAAAGTGCTTCTACTTGGCAGTAGCCGTGTGCTTTTGGAAAGGGGACTTTCGGAATCATTGGGCGGCCGTTTCGAGGAGATTCGCATGACGCATTGGGGTTATGCCGAAATGCGAGATTGTTTCGGTTTTACGTTGGACCAGTATCTTTTTTTCGGAGGCTATCCCGGGGCGGCTCCCCTTATCGGCGATGAAGAGCGTTATCGGCAATATATCCAGTCGGCCATAGTGGAAGCGACCATCAACAAGGATATTCTGATGGATACGCCTATCGGAAAACCGGCGTTGTTGCGGCGGACGTTTGAATTAGGGGCGGCTTATTCGGGGCAGTTGCTTTCGTTGAACAAGATGTTGGGAAACTTGCAGGATGCCGGCAATACGACGACGTTGGCGGGATATGTCCAGTTGTTGGATGAAGCCGGCCTGTTGACCGGCTTGCAGAAATACAGTATCGACATGGCGCGCAGAAAGTCGAGTATCCCGAAATTTCAAGTCTATAACAATGCGTTGAAAACGATATATCATCCATATACATTCGAGCAGACGATACTTGACCGTAAGGTCTGGGGACACATTTTTGAATCGGGCATAGGGGCCTATATCATCAGCCAGGCCTTTGTCCACCGATTGGAAGTGTTTTATTGGCGCGAACGTAACAATGAGGTGGATTTCGTACTGTGCCGTCAAGGTTCGTCGGTGGCCATAGAGGTTAAGAGCAATGCGGCTAAACGTACAGCCGGATTGGACACCTTCAGGCGGATGTTCGAACCTCAAACGGCTTTGATAGTCGGCGATGGTGGCATCAGTGCCGGGGAGTTCCTTTCAATGGATATCCGAAAACTGTTTTAAGGGCTACGGATTCAAGAAAGAGGCCGCTCTGTTTATATCTTTGGTGCATTCCGCGTGCATTTGCAAAGTCTCAAAGCCGCTGGAAACGTCATATGCGGCGCCGGCGCCTTATCGCATCGCGGTTCATGCAGGCGGCAAGGCATTGCAATATCGTTGCCCGTCCAAGAAATGGGCTTCGGAACGCCGTTGGATGTCCGAACTGTTGCGGCTGATCGCGTACAACAGGAAACGTCATTGAAGCGTCTTTGACGCGTCCCCGTCATTCGGCATAAATTAAACGCCTACCCGATTGCGGGTTGATTTCGTTGCCAAGTTTTAGGTATTTTTAAGGAAAATCCTTTGGTTTAGCCGCTGGATAAGTCCATTTTTGCACGAAGCACCCTGTGTGTTGCTCCCGGAAAGTGCCGAATGAAACACAGCAAAAGTGCCGAATGAAACACAGCAAAAGTGCCGAATGAAACACCGCAAAAGTGCCGAATTGATTTGTTTAATTTATTTATAGTATGTATTTTTG
>CAMWSI010000157.1 GCA_947176875.1 uncultured Bacteroidales bacterium | reverse complement strand
TATATATCCTGCTCGTGGGCGCGTTCTTTCCGGCCCATGCGGGCAGCGTGATTTTCCTGATATATCTGGCCGGCATCGCCGTGTCCATCCTTTCGGCCCTGCTGTTCCGCAAAACGCTCTTGCCGTCTGCCGAAAGTCCGTTTGTCATGGAGATTCCGCCCTATCGCTGGCCCAGCCTCAAATCGTTGCTCTACGGTCTGTGGATGAAGACCAAAGCTTATCTGAAAAAGATGGGAGGCGTTATTCTCATCGCGTCTTTGGTCATCTGGGCTTTGGGCTATTTTCCACTCTCGGCCGACGGACAGCCGGCCGACATCGCGGATTCCTACCTCGGCGCCATCGGCCGTTTCATCGAACCGGTCCTGCGACCGTTAGGCTTCGACTGGAAGATGGGCATCAGCCTCTTAGCCGGTATCTCGGCCAAAGAAGTCGTCGTAAGCACGCTCTCGGTTTTAGTGGAACCGGCACAGGCGTTCACGCCGCTGACGGCCGCCTCTTTCCTCGCTTTCGTTTTGCTGTACCTGCCCTGCATCGCCGTCTTCTCGGCCGTCCGCAAGGAAAGCGGCAGTTGGAGATGGCCGCTGTTCATGGCGTTTTACACGACAGCGACCGCCTATCTGGTTTCATTGCTCGTATTCAATATCGGCAAGTTATTGGTATAAGTTTCGGGTGAACCGACAGGCCTTGAACGGGTCTGCCGACCTTGACCGCAACCGGCTGTCGGCAAACCTGTCAAACGAAAAAAGGGACACCGTTTTCACGATGTCCCTTTCTGGATAGGCGTCCCTCACAACCTAGCCTAACTTGGCGCAGATAAATTCACGGTTCAGTTTGGCGATATGGCTGATCTTGATGCCTTTCGGACATTCGGCCTCGCAAGCCCCCGTATTGGTGCAGTTGCCGAAGCCGAGTTCGTCCATCTTCTTGACCATGGCCTGTACGCGCTTGGCCGCTTCCACCTTGCCCTGCGGCAAGTGGGCGAAGTGCGAAACCTTGGCCGAGACGAACAGCATGGCCGAAGCGTTCTTGCAGGCCGCCACGCAAGCGCCGCAACCGATGCAGGCCGCCGCGTCCATCGCCGTATCGGCGTTCTTCTTGCTGACGGGAATCGCGTTGGCGTCTGGCACCCCGCCGGTCGTGGCCGAGATATAGCCGCCAGCCTGGACGATCTTGTCGAAAGCCTGACGATCGACCACCAAGTCTTTGATGACCGGAAAAGCCGCGCTGCGCCACGGTTCAATCCAAATCGTGTCACCGTCCTTGAACTTGCGCATGTGGAGTTGACAGGTCGTAATCTGACTGTCGGGGCCGTGCGGATGACCATTGATATAAAGACTGCACATCCCGCAGATACCCTCGCGGCAGTCGTGGTCGAAACAAACCGGTTCCACGCCTTTGGCCACCAACGATTCATTGAGGATGTCGATCATTTCCAAGAAAGAGCAGTCGGGAGAAATGCCCTTAATCGGGTAGGTTTCAAATTTTCCTTTTACTTTGGGGCCTGCCTGCCGCCATATTTTCAGTGTAAAATCCATAATTGCTTCTCCTTTCTACTATTTATAATTCCGAACCGCCACTTTAATCGCTTCGAACGCCAAGGGTTCCTGATGACGAACCGGACGTTCGCCCTCGCCCTTGTATTCCCAAACGGCCACGTGCATGAAACGTTCGTCGTCACGCTTGGCTTCGCCTTCGGGCGTCTGGTGTTCCTCGCGGAAGTGACCGCCGCAGGATTCTTCCCGCTCCAACGCGTCCTCGGCCATGAGCTCGCCCATTTCGAGAAAGTCGGCCAAACGCAACGCCTTTTCCAATTCGGGATTCATCTCGTCGGCCTTGCCCGTTACCTTGACGTCTTGCCAGAAACGTTCACGCAACTTGCGGATTTCCTCAATGGCGGTGGTCAGGCCTTCTTTCGTACGGCCCATGCCGACATATTCCCACATGATATGCCCCAATTGTTTGTGGAAACTGTCCGGCGACGTGTTCCCCTTGATCGAGAACAGACGGTTGATGCGTTCCTTGACCGTATTCTCCGCCTGTTCGAATTCCGGCAGGTCGGTCGGGATATGGCCGTCGTGGATATGATCGGACAGGAAATTCTGCAACGTGTAGGGAATGACGAAATACCCGTCGGAAAGCCCCTGCATCAACGCCGAAGCCCCCAAACGGTTCGCGCCGTGATCGGAGAAATTGGCTTCGCCCAACGCGAACAGGCCCGGCAAAGTCGTCTGCAATTCGTAATCGACCCAAAGACCGCCCATCGTATAGTGAACGGCCGGATAAATCATCATCGGGGTTTCGTAGGGATTGTCGTCGGTAATCTTCTGATACATCTGGAACAGGTTGCCGTAACGTTCCTCGATACGCTGACGTCCCAGACGTTGGATAGCCTCGGCGAAATCGAGATAAACGGCCTTGCCCGTACCGACGCCATAACCCGCGTCGCAACGTTCCTTGGCGGCACGCGAAGCCACGTCGCGCGGCACTAAGTTACCGAAAGCCGGATAGCGGCGTTCCAAATAATAGTCGCGGTCTTCCTCGGCGATGTCGGTCGGTTTGAGATGACCCGCCCGGATGGCTTCCGCGTCTTCTATCTTCTTGGGAACCCAGATACGGCCATCGTTACGTAAACTCTCGCTCATCAACGTCAGTTTGGACTGGTAGTCGCCGTGCACCGGAATACAGGTCGGGTGTATCTGCGTGAAACAGGGGTTGGCGAAGCAGGCGCCTTTCTTGTAGGCTTTCCAAGCCGCGCTACCGTTGGAGTTCATCGCATTGGTGGAGAGGAAGTAAACATTACCGTAGCCGCCCGTGCAGAGCAACACGGCATGGGCCGAATAACGCTCTATCGAACCATCGGTCAGATTACGGCAGACGATACCGCAGGCATGGCCGTCCTTCACGACGACATCCATCATCTCGCGCCGTGCGTAAAGCT
This sequence comes from uncultured Bacteroidales bacterium, assembly GCA_947176875.1. Lineage (GTDB taxonomy): Bacteria > Bacteroidota > Bacteroidia > Bacteroidales > P3 > CAMXAS01. The sequence goes on along the minus strand of CAMWSI010000157.1, from coordinate 792 downwards.
TGACGCTCCCCTTGTGGATTTCGTTGCTCAACGCGCCGTAAGCGCCGATCAGCAACTGCTGGCCGGTCTGGCCGCGGGCATAGAACGTACGCGATACCTGCGCGCCGCCGAACGAACGGTTGTCGAGATAACCGGCATAATCGCGGGCGAAAGGCACACCCTGCGCCACGCACTGATCGATGATGGCGTTGCTGACTTCGGCCAGACGATAGACGTTGGCCTCACGGGCGCGATAATCGCCGCCTTTAACCGTATCGTAAAACAGACGGTAAACGCTGTCGCCGTCGTTTTGGTAATTCTTGGCCGCATTGATACCGCCCTGAGCCGCGATGGAGTGTGCGCGGCGCGGCGAATCCGAAATGCAGAATATCTTGACATTGAAACCCAGCGCCCCGAGACTGGCCGCCGCCGAAGCCCCGGCCAGACCGGTACCTACGACTATGACGTCCAACTTACGCTTGTTGGCCGGGTTTACCAAATGCTGTTCCGATTTGTACCGCGTCCATTTCTCCGCAACGGGACCGGCCGGCACTTTTGAATTAAGCGTATCCATATCTTTTCTTTTTACGCGTTAGCATTACTAATCATTAAAACAACTGGAACCAAATCGGGATGATGCCGAACATCACGCCGATCAATACGGCATAGAACAAGCCGAAGCCTTCGACGAAAGGCGTGTATTTGGGATGGCTCCAACCCAGCGTCTGGAAAGCCGAACCGAACGCATGACGCAAATGTACGGCCAACGCGACAATCAATATCAGATAGATGACCGCATACGCCGTATTGGAA
>CAMWSI010000156.1 GCA_947176875.1 uncultured Bacteroidales bacterium | reverse complement strand
AGCCGGAAACGTAATCTATCCATGTCACGGTACTTTTCCAATGTACGTCCGACTCGGAAAAATATCGTAAAAAAAGTCTGCGGGCCTCGTCGCGTCTTTCTGCTTCCGTCATCCGCATTTACTGCGGCATAATTTTATCAATGTGCCTTACGCGCCTTGTATCTTTTTGATGACATGTCGATAGAACCAAACGGGAATATCTTCTTGCTTGATATGCAGCTCGGGTGCCTCGTATTCGGCCAAAAGAACCCATTGCTCCATGCTGTTGTCAAAGAAATAGGCTCGATCGCATAGTTTGAGCAATGGTAGGATATTCTCTAAAGATTTTATTGGTTGAATGACAATCTGCCTTTTTCGTGCAGGGTTTTGAAGATTTCGTCGGCATTGACGAAATAAGGACAACGCACTATCTTTTCTTCGGACTCCGCCAAACGATATCGTACGTGCGGCCAATCCGCCTTCCCCTCTCCCTGCATTCTCCGCCCCTTAGTTCGTGCGGTTCCCGAAGCGGATGCTTTTCAACTCCTCGTTGGCCTTGACGATTTTCTGGCTCAGCGACTTTTTGTAGGCCTGCACTTTTTCAAAAACGTCGGGGCTGCCCGTACCTATGATTTGCAAGGCTAAGATGGCCGCGTTCAACGCGCCGTTGATGGCGACGGTGGCCACGGGAATGCCCGGCGGCATCTGCAGCATGGCCAAGGCCGCGTCCATGCCTTCCAAAGACGACTTGACGGGTACGCCGATAACGGGCAGGGGCGTCAGCGCGGCTACGACGCCGGGCAGGTGCGCCGCCATGCCGGCCGCCGCGATGATGGCCTTGACGCCGCGTTCGTGCGCGTGCGAGGCAAAGTCCACGACTTCGTGCGGCGTGCGGTGCGCCGATAAAGCGATGATTTCAAACGGAATGTTCTGTTGGTCCAGAAACTTGGCGGCGGCTTCCATGATGGGATAGTCGGACGCGCTGCCCATGATGATGCTGACTAAGGGGGGCTTGTTTTCCATAGAATAGCGGTTTTCAAATTGATGCGGCCGGCGGTCGGCGGCGGTTCCGTTCCGGACGGCGTTCCGCGCCCGCAAACCTTATGCAAAAATACGTTAAAAAAATGTAATTTTGCTGTCCGACCCTGACTTTTGTCCGTTCCGGGCCTTTGTCCGGACATGGCTACGGGTGGCCGGCAACGGCCGGGGCTGAGTCCGGAACCGTGGCCAAGGCGCCGCCCATGACACGCCGGTTGGATCAGGAAAGAAAACAATGACAATGGCCTGCTTTTTGTACGAAGCGGCTCCAAATATTTATAAACCATGTTGAATATCGTATTGTTCGGCCCTCCGGGCGCCGGCAAGGGAACGCAATCCCAAAAACTGATTGAACGCTATCATTTCCTGTATATCTCCACGGGTGACATGTTGCGCGAGGAGATCAAGGCGCAGACCGAACTGGGTAAGCAGGCTCAGGCCACGATCGAGCGCGGCGAATTGGTGTCGGACGAACTGATCGGTCGGATTATCGAGGCCAAAATCGCTCGCGAACCCAAGGTGGAGGGCATTCTTTTCGACGGATTCCCGCGCAAGGTCTCTCAGGCGCATATGCTGGAAGCCTTGCTGGAGAAGATGGACTCGCGCCTGCACTGTATGCTGAGCCTTGAAGTGCCGCAGGATGTGCTGCTCCAACGTCTGTTGGAACGCGGCAAGGTTTCGGGCCGCGCCGACGATACGGAAGAGGTTATTTTGAACCGTTTTAAGGAATACGAGGCCAAAACCGCGCCCGTGGCCGATTATTACCGGCAGAAAGGGATGTACACGGCCATTAAGGGCACGGGTACGGTAGAAGAAATTTTCGACCGCCTGACGGCTGAAATCGACAAAGCGGCCGGAAAATAAAGGCGGCGGGCGTTGAAAGCCGCCGTTGGAAAGTTGGAAAGATAATATTGGTTATCATGAATATTACCGTAGAACAGGTCAGAGCCGCGCTGACGCACGTGCTGGATCCGGATTTGGGACGCGACCTTGTAAGTTTGCAGATGATAGACAAATTGGAGGTGGACGGCAACAAAATCCGCTTCGAGATTGTCTTGACCACGCCGGCCTGTCCGATGAAAGAGCGTATGCGGCGCGACTGTCTCGCCGCCATCGCGCAACACGTATCGCCCGATGCGGAGGTCGAAATCGGCTTTTCGGCGCGGATGCGCGCGCCCGAGACGCGGGAACACGAGGCGTTGAAAGACGTGAAACATATCATCGCCGTAGGATCGGGCAAAGGCGGTGTCGGCAAATCGACCGTATCGGCCAATTTGGCGTTGGCCTTGGCTAAGACGGGCGCGAAAGTAGCGTTGGTGGATGCCGATATTTACGGGCCTTCGGTGCCGACGATGTTCAACCTGACGCATACGGCTCCGCGGGGCGTGGAGGCCGACGGCAAGACCTATCTGGTGCCGATGGAACAGTACGGCCTTAAAATCATGTCGATAGGCTTTTTCGTCGATCCCGCCAAAGCCGTTCTGTGGCGGGGGCCTATGGCCTCCAACGCGCTCAAGCAGATGTTTACCGAAACGCTGTGGGGTGAAATCGATTATATGGTGGTGGATTTGCCGCCCGGAACCGGCGACATTCAGATCACGCTCTCGCAGATGATACCGGTTTCGGCCGCGCTGCTCGTGAGTACGCCGCAGGAGGTGGCCGTTGTCGATGTGCGTAAGGCCGCCGATATGTTCCGCGAGGTCAAGACGCCCGTTTTGGGCGTGGTGGAGAATATGGCGTACTTTACGCCGGCCGAACTGCCGGACAACAAATACTATATTTTCGGCAAGGGCGGTTGCGAGCGTTTGGCGCAGGAATTCGGTTTCCCGCTTTTGGCGCAGATACCGCTCGTGGCTTCGGTCTGCGAGCAGGCCGACCAAGGTATGCCTGTTATGCAGGCACCCGATTCGCCGGCTACCGATCCCGTCAAGGCGGTCTTTACGGCTTTGGGCGGGGAAGTGGCGCGCAAACTGGCCGTGCTCGAACACGCGAAATAGGTGCGGCTCCGGACGGCCGGACAAAGGAAAAAGGTTTAATATAAATATCTATATATCATGGAAGCAACACAGAAAACGGAAATAACGGAAAAAGTACGGGCTGTCATCGAGCAGCTCCGGCCTTATCTGCAAGCCGACGGCGGCGACATCGCGTTTATGGAACTGACCGACGACTTGGTGGTCAAGGTGCGTCTGCACGGTGCGTGCGGCACGTGTCCGCACATGCAGATGACGTTGAAGCAGGGTGTGGAGGCCACGCTCAAGAAAGCCATTCCCGAAATCAAGTCGGTGGAGGCGGTGTAGGCTTATGGCTTCGCCCATTATTGCAGCCAAGGGGCTTCGGATGCGCTACGGGCAGTTGGAAGTGCTCAAAGGCGTGGATTTGACGGTGGAAAAGGGAACGGTCGTCGCGATTACGGGGGCCTCCGGCGCCGGCAAGACCACGCTTTTGCAGTTGCTCGGGAGTCTGGAGCGGCCGACGGCGGGTACGGTGGAGATAGACGGCGTGAACCCTTACGGTCTGTCCGCCGCCCGACTGGCGCGCTTTCGCAACCGCCACATCGGGTTCGTCTTTCAGTTCCACTACCTGCTGCCGGAGTTTTCGGCATTGGAGAATGTCATGATGCCGGCTTTGATCGGGGGCGAAAGCGCGCGGGCGGCGCGGTCCCCCGCCGCCGGACGCCTGGATTTTCTCGGCCGTTACGCCCGGATCGCCCCCCCG
>CAMWSI010000155.1 GCA_947176875.1 uncultured Bacteroidales bacterium | reverse complement strand
CCGTCGTAGAGGCGATGGCGGCTCTGACGGCGGCCGACATGCTGTTGGCGTTTCGCAGCCGTATGCCGGAAAATCCGTCTGAAGCCGGCGCGGTTTCGGATAACCGATAAAAAAAGGCGGTTTTCGATGCACGTTTCGTTTGTACATCCGGCATATCTGTGGGCATGGCTTTTCGTGCTCGTGCCCATCCTGTTGCATCTGTTCGATTGGAAACGTTACAGGACGGTTTATTTTCCGCATGTGGCGGTCTTGCGGCAGGCGCAACAGCGGCATAAGCGGCAGCGGCGGTTGCGCCGCCGTCTGATTCTTTTGTGCCGTGTGGCGGCCATCGTTTTGTTGGTGGCGGCTTTCGCGCAACCGGTATGGCGCGGAGAGGCCGCCTGGCCGGAAGCGGATCGGGCTTATTACAGCATATATCTGGACAATTCTTATTCCATGTGTGCGCCGTATGGCGGCGAGGGCGATGCGTTGGCGGCGGCCGGGGCGGCCGCCGCGCGTATCGTGCGTCAGTGTCCCGAATCGGCCGGCATACAGATTCTGACTAATGCGTTCGAGGGGGAAGAGCGGACTTTTCACGCGCCGGCGGACGCCTTGTACGCCCTGTCGGGCGTGCGGCCCTCTCCCGCCTGTAGAACGCTGGACGAAGTGACGGCGCGTATGCAGGCGGCCGCTGAGAATCAGGGTGTGCCGCCCGAAGCCGTACGGCGTATCTATATTTCTGATTTCCAGACCACGCTGTTTGACGGCCGCGGTGGGATGCCGGTGGGGCTGTCGGACGGGTGGCGCACGGACAGCACGGCGCACTATCTCGCCTTTACACCGATACCTTACGACGATTGGCATATTGACAGCGCGGCTTTGGGGCAGGCGGTTTCGCCGATAACGGGCCAGGGGGAATTGCAGGTCTGGGTCAGCCGCAGTCCCTCGTCCGGCATTCGCGCCGAGCGGCAGTTGCGGTTGCTGACGGACGGGCAGGCGGTGCCGGCGCGGCGGATAGCCTTGGCACCCGGGGAACGGACGTGCGAAGTTTGGCCGTTCCGGTTGGGGACACCCGGCTGTCATGCGGCTGAACTGATTTTGGAACCGGACAGCGTTCCCTATAACAACCGTTTGTATCTGAGCCTGTATCGTCCTGCATGTTGCCGTGTGTTGCACGTTTATGGCGGTCAAGCCCCCGCCGCGGCCGCCCGTCGGCTTTTCGGCCGGGATTCCGCTTTTGTTTATGAGGCGGTTCCGTTTGACCGGCTGGATTATGCGGCCTTGTCGGAAGCCGATTTCGTTGTGGCGGAGGGCTTGTCGGTCTGGCCGTCGGCCCTGACCGCCCGCTTGGGCGACTACCTGCGTTCGGGCGGCCGCCTGGCGGTGGTGCCGCCCTCGCCGGCCCCTGCGTCGAAAACCCTATCGGCTCCGGCACAAAATCCTTCGGCCGCCGCCCCCTCGGTGGCCGCGCTCGACGCCTGGTTGCAGACGTTGGTCGGGCATCCGGTTTATGGCCGCTATGCGACCTATGCGCCGCGTCCCCGCCAAATCCGCGCGGAGACGGCCTTTCGGCACCCGATGTGGCGCAAGGCGGTCTTGTCGGCGGACGGGGCGGCTTCGGTCCGGTCAGCCGCTTTGGCTGATGGGACGGCCGTCACTGAGCCTTTGACGGTACATGGCCTCTATGAAATGACCTCGACCGAAACGCCTTTGTGGCCCGGCTTTATTGAGGACTATCGCGTCGGCAACGGACGCCTCTATCTGTTCGCCGCGCCTTGGGATGCCGCGTACAGCACGTTTACGGGCCATTACGGTTTTGTCGTCTGCCTGCTCGGCATGGCGACCGAAGGCGGCGGGCTGCGGCCGTTGTATGTGGCCGACCGGCGGGACGGTTATGAATGGCCGGCCGCAAGCCGCGGCAGAGACGTCGGTTTCGGAGACTGGCGTTTGCGTCGCATAACGGACGCAGGGCAGGGAACCGTGTCCGGCACACAGGTGTTTCCGCTGTCTGTTTCGGAGGTCGGCGGAGAACGGCGGATTTACGGACTGGAGACCTTGCCGTCGGGACATTACGGTCTCGAAGACGTTGCGGGACGGCTCATCGACCTGTTGGCGCTGAATGTCCCCGCCTCGGAGTCGTGGCAGACGTACCGCCACCCGCAGATCATGACCGATACCGCCTCCGCCGAAGCCCCCGCACTTGCCGTCGGTCGCTTCCCTTCGGGACTGCGGCTCGTCGCCGCGGATGTCCCTTCGGGAACGCCGCCGGTCGCCACGGCCTCCGCCGCTGCCGCGCCCGCTCCATCCGCTGCGAAAAAAGACCTTGTTGCCACCCCTCCGTCCGTGCCATTGTGGAAAATATTGCTTATTTTTGCCTTGCTTTTTATGGGGGCGGAGGCCGCCCTGCTGTACCGCAAACCGGCGGTCTGAGCGCGGCGGCGTCCCGTGTTACCCGTAGTTGCGCGCCTGCGACGTCGGGTCACCCGTAACGTCCCGCAACAAACAAACGCTCCGAAACGCTTGAGATTATGACAGACGAAATCAACGATAACGCTTCTTCCTCGCCCTACCGCGTTCAGTCCATACCCGGCATGTTTCAGAACTGGTTTTTGGATTACGCCTCGTATGTGATTCTCGAACGCGCCGTACCGGAAATCACCGACGGCCTCAAGCCCGTGCAGCGGCGCATCCTTCATGCACTGTATAAACTGGAGGATGGCCGTTACAACAAGGTGGCCAATGTGGTGGGGCATACGATGCAATACCACCCGCACGGCGACGCCTCCATCGGCGATGCGCTCGTGCAACTGGGGCAGAAGAACCTGCTCATCGACTGCCAAGGAAACTGGGGAAACATCCTCACCGGCGACTCGGCGGCGGCGCCCCGTTATATTGAAGCGCGGCTCTCCAAGTTCGCGTTGGAAGTCGTGTTCAACCCCAAGACGACGATCTGGAAACCCTCTTACGACGGCCGCAATCAGGAACCGGTCGTGTTGCCCGTTAAATTCCCGTTGCTGTTGGCACAGGGTGTGGAAGGCATTGCGGTCGGACTTTCCACCAAGGTGTTGCCGCATAATTTTCGGGAATTGCTTCAGGCATCCGTTGCCATACTCAAGGGCGAGGATTTCACGCTCTATCCGGATTTTCCGACAGGCGGCCTCATGGATGTGACGAACTATCAGGACGGCCGTCGCGGCGGTAAGGTGCGGGTTCGGGCGCGTATCTCGCAACTTGATAAGAAAACGCTCGTCATAGAGGATATCCCTTACGGCGAAACGACGGTCTCGGTTATCGATTCCATCTTGAAAGCCAACGAAAAGGGCAAGATCAAAATCCGCAAGATAGAGGACAATACGGCCGAAAATGTCGAAATTGTCGTGCATCTGCAACCCGGCGTGTCGCCCGATACGACAATGGACGCGCTCTATGCTTTCACGAATTGCGAGGTCTCTATTTCGCCCAACGCCTGCGTCATCACGGACGGTGCGCCGGCCTTCATGGACGTGAAGGAGATTCTGCGCAGCTCCACGGCGGACACGGTGGAATTGCTCAAACAGGAGTTGCAGATACGGCAGGAGGAGTTGGAGAGCGACTGGCATTATACGTCGCTGGAGAAGATATTTTTCGAGGAACGTATCTATCGCGAATTGGAAAAGGATGCGAAGAAGTGGGAGGATTTGCTTAAAGGCATCGAAAAGGCGTTCAAGCCGTTCGAATCCCGTTTGCGCCGCGCCGTCACTCGCGAGGACATCGTTAA
>CAMWSI010000154.1 GCA_947176875.1 uncultured Bacteroidales bacterium | reverse complement strand
GGACGGCGGCCTTTGCGGCGGTGGACGCCGAAGTGCCGGCCGCTTTCGGGCAGCTGGCCGATAGACTGACGTATGCGTTCGTCACGCATACGCGCCGCATGCCGCCGACGGCCGATGGCCGTTGTGACATGGCGGAAGCCGTGACATGCGCCGACGCCTATACCGATTTCTCAGAAGTCCTGTCGTCTGTATCCCGTTTGTTTGAAAACCGGAACGGAGCGGTCATCCTGTTGAGCGACGGCCGTAACAATCACGGTTTCGACCCGTTGGAAGTCCCGCTTCCCGCCGCCGTACCGCTGTTTGTCATTTGTATGGGCGATACGGCCGATTGTGACGATTGGTATATCGCGCGTTGGGAACAGAACGCCTATGCGTACCGCGGTTCGGAGTTTCCGGTCAAGGTCTATGTGGGGCATCGGTCTGCCGTAGCCGGAGAGGCGGTGGCAGAGGAGCGGGAGTTGGCCGTTGCCCGTCCGCAGTTGGAGATACGGCAGGGAACGCGGTTGCTGTGTCGGGAAACGGTCGATGCGGCCGCGCTGGCCGGAGGCTTGGAACTCTATCTGCCGGCGGCGGATACGGGTTTTCAGGTATATGAAATGACCTTGCGCGTGGCGCAAAGCGAATGCAATGCCGAAAATAACCGCCGGACTTTCGGCATACAGGTCTTGAACGACAAGACGGTGGTGCGCCTGCTGACTTCCGAAACCCATCCGGATGTGGGGGCGATACGGCGTGCGTTGGCGGGCGACGGCCGACATGAACTGACGGTGCATCCGTTCGAACCGGCTCTGTTCGACAGTCTGGCCGCCGATTTGTGGGTGTTGTACGGTTGTCCGACCGCGGCTGATGGCCGCAGGCCTTCCGCGATGCAGGCGTTGCAAAGGCTTGTGCGCGAAAAACCGGTCTGGTTTGTCTGGACGCCACAGACTTCGCCCGAGGCATTCAATCGACTGCAGACCGGCCTGACGATGCCGCTCCGACCGGTTTTCGCCGAAACGGGTGCGGTTTATCGGTCGGCTTTCAGTTATTTCGGTTTGGAGGGTGTGGAACTTATAGACGGTCTGCCGCCCTTGTACACACCGCTCGATTTGGCGGCCGGGCAGGGGGCGGCGTTGTTGTGTCAGCGCGTGGCGCGGTTGGAAACGACTTCGCCGCTCTGGTGGTTCAATCTGCAAGGCGGCCGCCGTATAGGCGTCCTGACGGGGCAGGGGGTCTGGCGGTGGCGGTTGTGGGAGCAGGCCGGGACCGGCGGCGTCCGGCTGACCGATGCCTTGATCCGGCGCAGTGTCCGTCTGCTTTCCGTCAAAGAGGATGCTGAACGTTTGCAGGTACAGGCCGAACCGTTTTACGGAAACGGTCAGACGGTGGAGATGTATGCGAGGCTGTACGATCCGGGCGGCTGGCCGGTACGGGACGCTGATGTGCGGGCGGAATTGCGCGACAGCGGCGGACAGGAGTACAGGATGGCGTTTGTACCGGTTGGCGACGGATATCGTCTTTCGGCCGATTTTCTGCCGGCCGGCCTCTATACGTATGCCGTTTCAGCCGTATATGGCGACATGACGGAGCGGCGGCAAGGTTTTTTCCGCGTGAGGGAAGCCTCGGTCGAGCGGACGGATTTGCCGGCCGATTTGGACGGCATGCGCCGTTTGGCCGCCCGCTGCGGTGGCCAGGCCTATTATTGGGATGGCCGTGACCGCGGGCGGCTGCGCGCAATCGCGCGCGAAATCGGCCGGCAAATAGCGGAACAATCCGCGGGGCAACCGCAGGTACGCCTCCGTACCGAACCTTGGCCGCTCAATCAAAGTGTATGGTGGATGCTGGGCCTCTTGGCCCTGATGGGCGCGGAATATGCGTTGCGCCGCCGTTATGCGGAGGTCTGAGGGCGGCTGTCGGATAGGCGTTTAGTTCGCATGGCGGATACCATAGCGTAAGGTGCGGCTCAGTCTTTTTTTTGAAAAGGCCAGTACGATGAAATAGAGCGCGACGCCCCCCAAGGCCGTCAGACCGATCAGCAGTTCGTCCTGTGTCAGGCGGGACAATCCGAATATCAAGCCGGTCAGGCACAGGAACGGTAAGATATAAGCCAGCAGGACGGCCTTGAAACCGTTTTTTTCGCTGATGACGAGAATCGCTTTTTCTCCGGCCGTATAGTGTTCTTCGGTCGGATAATCCACCGTCCATTCCTTGTCTTGGCTTTCTTGAACGGCACAGACCTTGCGTGCCGCGCAACCGGCGCAGGCGCTTTGTGAAACGAGGCGCACGCGTGCCGTGTGTCGGGTCGGGTCAACCGATAGGATGCTTACTTCGTGTTCAATCATAAAGCCGATGGGATTGTGGGACGCTGTCCGTATTCTTGTCCGCTGGCCGGGGACGGTTTCATGGCGAACCAATCCGGAATGGGCGGTAAATCGGGATGTTGGAAATAGGGTTTGAGCAAATCTTCGCCCAAGCGGAGCGAGGCGGCCATCCATTGGACGAGTATGCGGCGATAGACCTGTGGCTGCAACGGTATGAGTTCGGGATGCCGTTCGGCCATAGCGGGGCGCAGATAGTGCATGCAGAGGGCGGCCGCTACCGAAATGTTGAAACTCTGCGTGAAACCGTACATCGGAATGTAGGTGCGCACGTCGGCCGCTTCTATGGCTTCCCGGCTCAAACCGGTCAATTCCGTGCCGAACGCCAACGCAATCGGAGTGGAAAGGTCGAGTTCCTGTATCGGTACGGCGTCTTCCGTCCAGCACGTGGCCGCGATACGGTAGCCCCGGCGTCTCAACAGCGCGTAGTGTGCCAGCGTATTATTGCCGCCGCAGGTTGCTTCGGAGGAGGCATAATGCAGATCCAGCCATTTGTCCGCCCCCATGACCACCTGGGGGGAGACTTCATAGCGGTGGTCTTTCTCTACGATATAAACTGACTGCAAACCTAAGGCCTCGGCTGTCCGCAGTACCGCGCTGGCGTTCTGTGGTTGGTAAACGTTCTCGATAAGCAACGTCAGAGCCTGTGTGCGTTGCGACAATACCTGCTCCATTTTCCGGAGACGGTCGTCCGTTATATGCGGTTTGAGACACGCGATGATTTCTTCCTGCAGGGTCTCGGGCGCATGCTCCAACCGTAGCAGAAAGGCGGCGAGCGGGGAGGGATGGTCTCTGAAAACGGCCATATTGAATGCGTATTTCGTGTATGAAGAAGGGCGGATGAAATAAAAAAGGAGACGTCCTGCGACGCCTCCTTTTCCATAAAAGGGGTTGCGCTTATTTTACATGTTTCGTCAGACCGGCGCCGGCTTTGAATTTAATCACTTTCTTGGCAGCGATTTTGATTTCTTTGCCGGTACGCGGGTTGCGACCCTTGCGGGCGGCTCTTTTGCTGACGCTGAAAGAACCGAAACCGATCAAGGAAATGCGATCGCCTTTTTTGAGGGCGTCAGCCAGAGTAGCGGTAAAAGCATCCAGGGCTTTCTTGCTGTCGGCTTTCGACAAATTGGCTTTGGCAGCCATAGCGTCGATCAATTCTGCTTTGTTCATAGTTGAAAAGTATTAAGGTTGATAATGTTTTTTGAAAGTGTCTGTTGCAACACTTACAATGCAAAGGTACAAGTAATTTTGTTATAAACAAGCGAACGAAACGGCATTGCAAGGGCTTAGAAAGCGGTTTGGGCGGCTTCCAGAGGTGGGAAAACAAAAACGCCCGTTTCAGGGAAACGAAATCCCCGTAAAAAGTCTTCTATTGTAAGTGTCTTTT
>CAMWSI010000153.1 GCA_947176875.1 uncultured Bacteroidales bacterium | reverse complement strand
CGGTGTGGAGCCGGCAGTCCTTGGGCAAGCGGGTCTGATGCGAGAGCCGGGCGGAAAAATAATCGTTCAAGGCTTGTTCGCCCACTAACTTTGATTCTTGAAACGAGAAGTCGAACGACAGGGTGTGGGCGTGTTCGCCGGGGCCGGGCAAGGCGGCGGTTTGATTCGGACGGCCGTCGGACGGGCGGGGGGAGCGGCGGCCGATGCGGTAAGAGAACCGCGCCTGCGCTTGTTGCGACAACTGCATGTTGCGCAGCGAATCGGGGTGCGCGATAGGCACGTAGGCGCCCGGCTCCGCTTGTATCGGCAGCAGGCGTACGTGCGTCATGAAGTTGGAGTAGGAAGCGTCGGCTTCCCATGGACCGTCGGCCGCATAGTGGAGCTGAATGTCGGCGGCCAGTCGGTTCATGCGGCTTTGACGGTCTTTCCGCAGGTTGTCGCGTTGCCAGCCGAGCCGCCCTGAGAACCGCCATGTCTGTTTGAAGTCGCCGCTGTAGCCAATCGAGACGCTTTCAAGATCGCTGCCGCTGTAAAACCGTCCCATGCTGTGGAATCGCGCGCCTTGGCGTTCGTAAGCCAGCTCCGCCCCGAAAGCCTGCGCACGCACTTTGAACGCCAGTCCGGGCGTGGCTTTGGACGAACCCGCGTTATCCGTAAACTCCGCCGCCCGCCTTTGCAGCCAGCTGACGCCACCCTCGGTGCTGAGCGTCACGACGTCGGCTATGGGGAAGCGGCCCTGCCACGAGAGCACGAGGTTACGCTGCGGCGGCGATTCCGCGCCCGCCGTCGGAGTACCGTTCTCCCAGGCATGAAAGAAGTGCACGTCCAGTTGCTGCTCCCGATGCACCCAGCCTGCTTTGAAACCATAGGCCAGACGGCGGTAAGCCGGCGGGCGCAGGCTGTCGCCCGCGTCCTCTTTCTGCAAGCGTCCGAACATCGCGCTCAGCGAGACCGGCAGGAAGTCCGGCGTCAGTTCCACGCCCGCCCCGTCGAATCCGATGCCGGCCAGTCCGTACGGCGACATTGTCATGCTCGTCCGGCCGATATACGCCTTGATCCATTTATAGGACGGTGTGATTTGTAAAATGTTGAACGGATGCCTGAAGTTGAAACCGTTTTGTCCGAACGACAGCTGTATCGGTAGCGCGATGCCGTAAATCGCCGGATTGAGCGATACGTTCAACAGATACGAGAATGGACGGTTGAAACTCTTGGGGCGCGACAGAAAACTGCTGAATTCCGCGTCCGCTTCCCCGCTGATGGAAAACGGCTTTCGTTTGGCGATGCCGCTCAGTTCCTGAGCCGACAACCGCGCGCCCATGCCTATCGTGGCCGCCCCCGCGGCGATGCAGGCCAATAGCAGGCAGGTTTTCAAAATCAGTTCCAGCCAGCAGAGCCATCGTTTGCGACGGTTTTGGCGGTGGCCGTAAGTCTGCCGCGCCTTGGGAAAATAAAGAGGTGCCATGTTCGTATAGTTTGTTTTAGAATATACGAACGACCTCAAAAAATAACGAAAAAAGCCCGAATCCGCGTATGCGGATCCGGGCTTCTGCATAGGCCGGGCAATCCCTGGCGGGCTTATTTACATCCGGCCGCCGCCGAGCGCGCGGTACAGCGTCACCACGGCGCTCCATTCGCTCAGGCGGTTGCCTAAAGCCGTCAGTTGGGCCGTCAAAAGCGACTGTTGCGCCGCGAGTACCTCCAGATAGGTCGTGCTGCCGTGTTCCATGAGCAGGCGCGTGCTTTCGGCCGCCACTTCCAGCGAAGCGATTTGTTTGTCGTAAAGCGAAGTCTTTTCGCGGGTAGTCTGCACCAAGGCCAAGGCGTTGTTCACCTCTATGCCCGCTTCCAACAGGGTCTGCTGGAACGAAATCTTGGCTTCCTCCTGTTGAGCCTTGGCGATTTTGAGTTGGGCGCGCAGTTTGCCGTTTTGGAACAGCGGTTGCGTCAGATTGGCCAATGCGTTCCATATCAACCCTCCGGGGTTGGCGATCGCGCCGCTGGCATTCGACCAGCCTATGAGGCCGCTCAACGAGAGCGACGGATAAAAGGCCGAGCGGGCCGCGTTCGTCACATAGAACGCGCGCGCGAGATTCTGTTCGGCCTGCATGACGTCGGGGCGTTTCGACAGCAGCGAAAGCGGGATGCCTACGCGCAGGTCGTTGGCGAAAATCATCGTGGGCATCGGGCCGCGTTCGATATGTCGCGGCGTGGTGCCGAGCAAGGCGCAAATCCGGTTTTCCGTCTCGCGGATCTGTTGTTTGATTTCGGGGATGGAAGCGCAGATGCGGTAGTAAGCTCCTTCGCTTTGCGCTACGGCCGCCGTATTGCCTACGCCGGCTTGCATGAGTGCGCGCGTTGCCTCCAGGCTTTCCGCCCAACTCTGTTCCGTCAGGATATAGACGTTCAGTTGTTCGTCAAGCGTCAGCAGTTGGTAGTACAGCAAGGCCGTGTTGGCAATCAGTTGCGTGCGCACCGCCTGCCGGTAGGCCTGCGATTGCAACAAGCCCGCCTGCGCCTGTTTCTTGGCGTTGCGCAGCCCGCCGAACAAATCCACCTGCCAGGAAGCCGACAGCGGCAACTGATAGGTGTAGTTCACGCCGCTGCTTTGGGTGCCGCCGTCATTGAACGTCATGCTGCCGTTCACGCCGCCGCTGAGCGGCAGGCCGAACGAGGGAATGAACGCCAGTTTGGCCGCTTTCAGGCTCGCTTCCGATTCCTCCACGCGCAGGAAAGCGATCCGCATATCGGCATTCCGCGCCAATACGGAATCGATCAGGCGTTGCAGATAAGGGTCGGTAAAGAAATCGCGCCAGGCGATGTCTGCAATTGACGTTGTGTCGGCCACGGTCGTCGCGCCGGTCGCCACCGCGGCCGCCGAAGGGCCGGCGTCGCCGTAAATGCCATCGACTTGCAAGTCGTCCGGTCGCGTGTACGACGAATAGATGCCGCAACCCGTCATCAAGACGGCCAAAGAGGCCGCTATCGCGCCGCCCTTCAGCAGGCGGCAGAACTGTATCTTATTCATGGTGGTCATCGGAATTAAAGTGCAACGGTTTGATCCGTTCCTGCAACGACTGGAAAACGATAAAAAAGGCCGGCACCACAATCAGCAACGCGATGGTGCCGATCAGCATACCGCCTACGACGCCCGAGCCCAACGAGCGGTTGCCGTTCGCGCCTACGCCCATAGCCGTCATTAGCGGCAACAAGCCGATAATCAGCGTTAAAGCCGTCATCAGGATAGGTCGCAGACGCGCTTTGGCCGCGCCGAGTGCCGCGGCGGCCAGCGTCATGCCTCTCTGGCGGCGCTCCACCGCGTATTCGGTCAGCAGGATGGCTGTTTTGGCAAGCAAACCTATCAGCATAATCATACCGACCTGCAGATAGATATTGTTCTCCAGACCGAATATTTTGGCGAAAAGGAACGTGCCCATCAGACCGAACGGCACACTCAGGATAACGGCGAACGGAATCAGGAAACTTTCGTACATGGCGCATAGAATCAGGTATATGAAGAATATGCAGAGCCCGAAGATAATGGCCGTGTTGCTGGTTTGGGTCGCTTCCTCACGCGTGATACCGCCGAACGAATAACTGTAGTTGTTTGGCAATGATTCCTGCGCTACGCGCGCCACCGTGGCGATGGCGTCGCCGGTACTGTAACCGGGCGCAGGCGCCGCGTTCACGCTGATGGAGTGGTACAGGTTGAAGCGTGACAGCGTTTCCGAACCATAGACACGCTTGAGCGTCAC
>CAMWSI010000152.1 GCA_947176875.1 uncultured Bacteroidales bacterium | reverse complement strand
ACGTAGTACGCTGCGCATTCGCAACGCTCCATACGCATAATGCCGCATAAACAAAAATTTGCAAAAGCGTTTTCATGGCGATGGGTTTATTTGCTTGAAGGATTCAAGCCACAAATATAGTAAAAAAACGGGTACGGCCGGCCACCCCGCTACCGCACGACGCTGAGTTTCGCCCGGGCGATTCCACGTCTGTCCCTGATTATGACCAGATAAAAACCGGGATGATACCCCCGCACGTCCAACACATAATCACCCTCTATGCCGCTCTGACGGAAAACGCGGCGGCCGGCCATATTGAAAACTTCAACCGCCGCCGCATTCAGGCCATGCAGATAGACCTCGTCGGAAGCGGGATTGGGATAAACGGGCAATATTTCAAAGACGGACTTTTCATCGGACAAAGGCGGTATGGGCATGGCGTCTATGCGCATCGACACCTCGCCGATGGCGGCCTGCATGACGCTGTCGTCGGACGCCTGCAGGAAACAGACCACTTTCAGGTCGTCGCTTTCTTCCATAAACGTCCGCCTCATATCGTAACCGTAACGGAACGTATAGAGGGTATCCGGCTTGATATCAAGCGCCAGCCCTTTTCCGTCCGGCAGCATTTTCAGCATCACGTGGTGAAACTCCGTCTCGCCGTTGGAACCGACATTGCCTTCGGTCTGCCCCTCGAGGACGACCGTATGCAGACGCAGGCCGTCCATAGGCACGGAGGACTGCACGTTACAGACAATGTAAATATTGGTGTCGGCATCCAAAGCCAGCGTATCGAACGTTATATCGAAATATGCGGGGGCATCGATTTTCTCGGCGAAGCGCGTCTGCATACCGAAAGCGCCTCCCCCCGCCAAGTCATGCCGGCCGTTCAGATAGATTTCCGGCACATTGTACAGGTCGTAAAAGATCTTCCTCAGACCGCCGTCCTCGGTATAATAAGGGTCGCCTTTACCCGGCCAATACATTTGGTATTTGACCACGGCCACACGGTCGCCCAAAGCTTCGAACACGGGTTTGAGCGCCGTATTCCTCGGTTTGCACGAACTACAGGAAGAACTGGAAAATTCTTCGACCAACGGCCGGTAAGCATAGGTCGTGAAATCTCCCACATTGGTCAGACTGAGCGTTTTACGCTGTTTGACGACGGCCGACTCCGGTATCGCGACCCCATCGGCTTCCGAAAGCCAAAAAGTTACCGTATGATGGCCAGGGGCGGCGTTTTCCCAACCGGCCGGTTCGAAACCGGGAAGCGTGTGAACCTGACCCGGCATCAGCGCGCCTTCGAAAACGAGCGACAGGGTCTGAGGCGCACCGTCGTCGAACGTATAGGCGATTTTGCAGGAGTGCATGGCGTTGCCTGTATTTTCGATACGCAAATCCACATCGAGGATGCCGTCCGTATAAGGCTTGCTGCCCCACGTAAAAGCGACGGCACGGTAATGGTCGGGGTATGCGAAAAACGTTATATCGTCGAAATAGAGCGCGTAATTCGAACGATCTACGGTTGTTTGCAAATAGACGGCCATCTGTACGTCGGCCGCCTCCTGAAATTCCGCCGGCAATTCGGCGGTCAGAACCAACGGCCCCTCTTTGGTTTTAATGCTGTCTATCGTCCCTAACGCCACCCAATCGCCGCCGGCCTTACGGGCGGCCAAGCCGAAACTGCGGGTGCCGGGCGTACTGGCGACATTGGCGTAATAGTAAAATTTCGCCGACGCATAATTGCGCGAAGCCGCCTGCATCGCATAAGGCTTGGAGGCAAACCTACAGACACCCGACAGCCGCCTGCTCATACCGGCCGACGGCATATACCCCCAACCGGCCTCCGGAGACAAACCGCCCGCCGTCGGCAACGAACTGTAAAACAGAAATCTGTAACTCGTATCCGACACCAGATCCCAATTAGCGGTATCGAAACGCGTATCGGAGGTGGAAAACGAATCAAAACCTTCGTAAAGATAAACGTGACGCGGTGTGGGTTGTGCATTGAGCGAACCATCGGGGCGGCCGCACGACAACAAACAGACCGCCAGAATCAACATAAACTTTTTCATCATTATAAAAAATTTACAGGGTTGGGCATAACCGCGCGCAGCGAAGGGCGGCAGACCATTACTTTTATTCAACCATATACTTTTGAAAGGCCTTACAATCAAGGTCGTTGATGATGCTTCCGGCAATGCCATTCATTTTTGCGGCAAGGGCATACATCCTGCGCGTTGGTTCTCATCCTCATATTCAGCATCAGTCTTTTAACCTCAAACTGCCGTGTATCGTGTTCTGCCTTAGCCTTCTCACATTCCTTCCCGATTTCGGCATGGTCCTTTGAGCCGAGAGGGAGACAGTCAAGGCGGTTGTTAAGCTCACTGCACCGTTTCCAATAGGGATTAAGGTTCTCAGATGCTTCCTGAAATCTTGAATAGAATCGTTTGGAATGGTCGTTAGCGATCTGCTTGAAATCTACCCTGTCAAGGCTTCCTGTATAATTAATAAGCGTAGCTGTTTCATCTTTGAGATTAACAGCAAACTCTCTTAACCTCCCGACATCTTCTGTTGCCATTCTTTCAGCCTCGTCTATAATAACATTGGTGTCCTGACAGTCGTAATAGAACCGTGCAATGACATTCGCTTGTTCAAAAGACATCGGACGATCATCTGAACAAGTTTCAAGAATAAAATTGACTTCTTTTAACCGCGTCAAAAGGCTATGTATAATCCGGTCAGCCATAATTGTTCAAAAGCTATATCATTGGCACTTCTTACAAATCCAATGAATTTTCATTTAACAGGAAATCATATATGCCGATTGTGGTAATCCCAGCCTCATTTCTCAAAACAGGAGTGTCCTCGCCAACGATAATGATCTTCTTGAAGGAATCGTCAATATTGCGCAGTGACGCTTCCTCCCGCTTCATCTTCTCTTCATCCGGCATTCGGTAAGCGGATTGGATATAGTAGCGTCTGCTGCCCATGTTGCAGACAAAATCCACCTCAAACTGTTTCCTTTCACGGATGCCATCCTTATTTCTCAGTTGGACAGGAACGACACCTACATCCACATTAAAGCCACGCACACGCAATTCATTGTATATCACATTCTCCATCAGATGCGAAGGCTCTGTCTGCCGGAAATTAAGCAGGGCGTTACGCAGGCCGCAGTCTGTGAAATAATACTTATACGGGCTGTCGATATACCGTTTCCCTTTAACATCATACCGACTTGCCTTCTCCACGAGGAACGAATCACAGAGGTATTCGAGATATGATGTCAGCGTCATGCGGTTGACTTTCGTATGCTTTACGCTTTCGAATGTGTTGGTCAGTTTGGTGGGATTGGTTAAAGCACCGATACCTGATGCCAGGATGTTGAGCAGTTCATCAAGCATCTCCGTGTTCTTGATGCCGTAACGATCCTTTATATCCTTTATATAGGTATGGGTAAAAAGCCCTTTCAGATACTCGTTCTTTTCTTCCTCTGACGATTTCAGAACAACCTGGGGCAGACCACCGAAAAGCATATAGGTAGTTAACGCACGGTCTTTCTGTAAGTCCATATAAAGGAAGACCTCACCGAAACTGAGAGGGTAAAGCTTTATCTCGTCGCCTCGTCCTCTGAAAGTAGTGATTACATCCTTTGAAAGAAACCGTGCATTGCTGCCTGTTACATATAAGTCGGCATTCGGCATATTCAGATAGCTGTTGAGCACGTCATCGAACTCGCTGACATGCTGGATCTCATCAATCATTATATAATGGACGG
>CAMWSI010000151.1 GCA_947176875.1 uncultured Bacteroidales bacterium | reverse complement strand
CCGCCCCACATCCTGTTTCCGCCCGATTTTGAAGTTTACGAACCGCGCGTCAGCCTGCAGAAAACACAGGAGAACCATATCGGCGGTCAAGCTTCGATAGAATACATCGTCGTGCCGCGCAGTCCCGGTATCTACCGCATACCGGCGTTCTCGTTCTCGTATTTCAACCCGCAATCGGGACAATACAAAACCGTGGAAATTCCCGAGACACCTCTCAATATCCGTGAAGGAGACGGCACGTATGTCGCCGCCGGCCATACCGCCGGCAACCTCGGCGCGGTACAGACATTGGCACCGCTCCAGACCCACGCGCCGCGTTGGTTCAGAACCGGGCGGCAATTCTTCCTGAGTATGGGCTGGTGGATCGGGCTGGCAGGCATATTCGTCTTGGCCGCCTTGTCTGTCTGGATTTATCGCCGCCACCGCGCCGTTCTGGCGGATCCGATCGGCTTGCGCAACAAACGCGCTTACAAAGAGGCGCGCCGTTGCCTGCGAAAAGGCCATCTTTACATGACCCAGAACAAGAAAAACGACTTTTATATCGAACTGTCGCAAGCGCTTTGGGGATTCCTAAGTCATAAATTCGACATCCCGGTCTCCGATCTCTCGATGACCCGCGTCCGCGAAGTATTGCGGGACAAGGGGATTTCGAACACAAATACAGACGCGTTCATACAGACATTGGAACATTGCGAGTTCGAACGTTTCGCACCGCAGGGCAACAGCCGCCAAAACATGGCCGCCCTCTACGAGGAAGCCCTGAATGTAATTTCGTCCATCGTCAAAGAATTAAAAGCATGAATACCTGCATAATCCGCTTATTTTTCATCGTTTCCGGCCTAACGGCCGCATCGCTTGCCGATACACGGGCTTGGGCGGCCGCGGAACTGCCCATAGACTATGCCATGAGCCTCTATGCCGAAGGCAACCTGCTCTACCAACGCGAAAAATACGAAGAAGCCATCGCTTGTTACCGACAGATACTGTCCCTGCCCTATGAAGCCTGGGAAGTTCATTATAATCTGGGCAACGCCTATTACAAAACAGGGGCTTACAGCCACGCCATCCTGGCTTACGAACGGGCCGACCGGCTCAAACCCGGCCAGGCGGACGTTCAACAAAATCTGGCGCTTTGCCGCACCAAAATCACCGACGAACGGGAAGTCCTACCCTCTTTCTTCCTACAGGATTTCTGGCGCCGCACCGTACGCCTCATGTCCCCGAACGCCTGGGCCGGATGTCTGCTGGGCTTCGTGGCCGGCCTGCTGTTCTGCATCATCTGCTACAGCCTGAGCCATAACTATAATCTGCGCCGTACGACTTTTTACGGTGCGTTTATCCTGCTTGCGGCCGCCTTTATCGCGTTCATGGCCTGCCTCTCGGCGAGGAAAGCCCGTTTCAAGCCCGAAGCCATCATTATGGTGCCGCAGACCGAAATCAAAGCGCGTCCCGAAGCCACGGCCGAAACCCGCTACTTGTTGCACGAGGGAAACAAAGTGGAGATATTGGATGAAATCGCATCCTATTGCAATATAAAAATGAGCGACGGGAACCAAGGTTGGATTCCCGCCGCCGATATTGAAAAGATATAAGAACCCGCCACATGCCGCGGCGGGTTCTGCATCGTATGTGCCGATGCCTGTCCGCTTATTGTTTGGGCGCATCCGCACGGCGCGACAGTTGCGCCAAGAGTTCGGCTTCGGCCACGATTTCGTCGCCTACATAAGCCCAGCCTTTCATATGACACAATCCCCTGCGGAAAGGCGAAGCCGGCACCAATTTGAAGATCAATTGATCGCCGGGCACCACCTGACGCCGGAACTTCACTTGGTCCATCTTCAAAAAATACGTCAGATAATTCTCCGGATCCGGCAACTGTGTCAGCATATAGATGCCGCCGCATTGCGCCATCGCTTCCATCTGCAACACCCCCGGCATGACGGGCGCGCCCGGAAAATGCCCGACGAAAAACGCTTCGTTCATCGTCACATTCTTAATGCCGACCACCTGATCCTTATCCATATAGACAATCTTATCGACCAACAGGAACGGCGGACGATGCGGCAGAATCTGCTGAATCTGGTTGATGTCGTACAAAGGCTTGGCGTTCGGATCCCATTGCGGCAAAGCCTCTACCGCCATGTCTTTCTTGGCGCGCTTGGCCAATTGCTTCACAAACGCGGCGTTGGCGGCATGTCCCGGACGTTCGGCCGTGACCTGCGCTTTCATATAGCATCCCAACAACGCGAAGTCGCCGATCATGTCCATAAGTTTATGGCGTGCCGGTTCGTTGCGGAACCGCAAATCCACATTGTTCAGAACGCCTTCGGCCTTCACTTCCACGGCGGGCTTGTGCAACAGGTCGGCCAACCGTTTGAGTTCGGCTTCCGGCAACACCTTATCGACAAACACGATGGCATTCGACAAATCTCCGCCTTTAATCAGATTATGTTGATACAGGGCTTCGAGTTCATGCAGGAAAACGAACGTCCGGCAGGATGCGATTTCACGTGCGAAAAACGTTTCGTCCATCTGTTCGTCGGCGCGGAACTGCGCGTATTGCGGTACAACCACTTTGGAGTCGTAATCGACCAAGGCCGTCATTTCCCTGACCGGCGAGGGTACCGCCTTGAAACGGATTTTCCCGTCTTCGGACGCGAATGTCTCGGCCGACGGCAGTTCGTAATACCGACGTTCGGCCTCCTGCTCCACGACACCCGCTTTGAGAATCGCTTCCACAACCGGTGCCGCGCTGCCGTCCAGAATCGGCATTTCCATCGTATCGGTTTCTATAAGTACGTTGTCCAGCCCCAAACCGGCTAAAGCGGAAAGGAAATGCTCCACCGTGGCGACGCGGGCACCGCCCTTTTCCAAAGTCGTACCGCGTGAAGAATCCACGACATTATCCACCAAAGCCTCGATATTCGGGCTATCCGGCAAATCCGTCCGCTTGAACTGGAACCAAAAATTTTCAGGTGCCGGTTTCAGGGTCACGGTCGCCATAACGCCCGTATGCAACCCCACGCCTTTGATTTCAACCGGCGCTTTGAGTGTACGCTGTTTATCCATGTGCCTTATTTTTGCGACCGCCGGACCGACGGCCATTTCATCCATAAAATATAAGGCGCAAAGGTAACAAATTTTTCGTAACTTTGTCCGTTACCGTCGCCGGCTCCGTACAAGCCTCCGCCGCCTGCGGCGACCGATTCCCGTCATGAGCAAAAAAAAACTGTTCTATATCATCTGCGCCATGAGCATCGCCCTGTCGGGCTTCATCTCCGTGCAAATCTACTGGACGCGCCAAGTATTCCGGCTACAGGAACAGATTTTCAAAAACACGGTCAATCAAGCCATGGACGAAGTGGTTTTCCAAATCAACCGCAGCGACATCGCGGAACGCGTATTGCGCTACCGGCAACACGTCGAACTGATTCGCCGGATCGATACACTCAATACCTGGATGGCCATCCTGCGGCAAAGCTATCCCTTTATCGCTTTCGACGACGAGCGTTCGTTCAGCCAGAATTCGCAAGACAACTTTGTCCTGACCGATCCGCCCTTTCTCCCCGACTCCGTGACCGCCACCCTCGGCCCGCAACCGTCCGCCGCCTCAATCCGCCGCCTGCAGAGCACCTACCGCGCCTGGGAACGGGAACGCACGCTCCTGTTCCTCAACAGCCGCCTGTTCGACGATCTTTTGCGCGAAACCATGCGTCATACGCCCGAGCAGAATCTGCTCCGCCGCCTCGACCCTTACCGTGTGGACAGCCTCATCC
>CAMWSI010000150.1 GCA_947176875.1 uncultured Bacteroidales bacterium | reverse complement strand
CGACCGGACGGCCCCCCATCGGCCGGTTGTCCGTCAGCGGACTCGTCTTCGTCCACGCCCTCCGATATCGCCACGTTCTTGATGATGCGGCTCGACTCGGGAAAGTCCTCCTTGTAATACAGCAGACCCGTGCTCTCGTCGAACGACAGGCTGTTGCCGTTCTGGAAACGCTTGCACATCTCCGCATACCAGCGCACCGTGCCGGGCGTGATGCGCGTCGTAAGCGCGGTGATTTCCTTTTGGAAATTGTCCATAATCAGTTCGAAAGCGTGGAGCGCCACCGCCACGATGTACGTCCACAGTTTCCATTCGGCCACGCGCGAAACCGCGCTCCGCGCCAGTTCCGGCAGTTTTTCCTTTACGGCGGCCTCTATCTTTTCCTTGATTTCTTCGATTGTGTTTGCCATGTTTTGTAAGTTGTTATTTCGTTGGTTATTTTTTGAATGGTCTTGCCGTCCATCAGACGGCTCGTCTCGTCGATCTTCAGCGCGAAGTTCGGCTTGACGGCCACGTCGAGCCGGAACGGCACGCGGTTCCCCGTCGTGCTCACGCCGGCCGCGTTCAGCGCCGTCATATCGTTCTCCAGGTCCGGATTATTCGCCAAGAGTTCCGACAGAGCCTCCAGCGTGCCGTAGTGTTCCGCCGCCAGATCGAACAGGCTTTGGTTCGGTTTTACTTTAACTGTTTTCATAATGCGCGTCTGTTTCCAATTCGCCGCGGGCGTTGAGCGACACTTTCGTCACGCGCATCCCGTCGGACGTAAATTCCTTTCTGATCGTGCGCAAGAGGCCCTCCGGATCCGTCTCGTTCACGTAGTCGGACGCATCCACGCCTAAGGCCGGATGCTCCTTGTAGTCACCCTTGCGAGAGAGGAGGATGTCCTTGCGGTGCTGGGCGTCCGACACCGCATAGGCCAGATCGCCGCCGCTCAGGTCCAGGTCGCCGTCTTCCGTATGTTTGATATCTGTCATAGCAGCATAGAGATTTAATGAATTACATTTTCGTCTTTGTAACTTTTAGCATCAAGTTTGTTTGCGTTTTCGGTCTCAGATATCGGAGGAACCGTCACATTCGAGACTGTACCAGACCCAGTGACTGTGGACGGCAAACCTAGTACCGCATTGCTCGTATTGCCTGTTACCGTGGTCTTTATGGACGGTATCTCATGCGTGTGATTATTGAATGCATCCACGAAATCATTTATCTTGGCCGTCAAATCGTTGATTTTGACCAAACCATCGTTTGCTCCGTCGTTAAAGGTGATTTTTTTCGCCTTGACTCTGATTTCGTTATCCTTAACCTCCATTTTCACGCCGTCAATTTTGGCGGCCACCTCGGCTGACTTGACTGTGATCTCAGTTTTGTCACACTTGTACGACAGCGATTGTTCTTCGATGGCCACCTCCGTCTTGTCGCCTATCGTGCCCAGCACCTTGTCCACCTCGCTGAACATCGTCACATACAGCTCGTTGCCGTTGTCTATGCGGCTCACGAGCACCATGCTGTCCTG
Organism: uncultured Bacteroidales bacterium; assembly: GCA_947176875.1. Lineage (GTDB taxonomy): Bacteria > Bacteroidota > Bacteroidia > Bacteroidales > P3 > CAMXAS01. The sequence continues at coordinate 2,275 of CAMWSI010000150.1, read as the reverse complement.
TTTAGGTATCAGACAGAAGCCTTTCAGCCCCTCGTCCGTCAGGCCGTAGAGACGCACGTCCTCGAAACTCACGCCATCGTTTATCTTGACCCTACACGTGCGCTTTTTCTCGTCCACCTCCTCCACCTGCGCCGCGAACACCTGCAACGGCATCAGCGACTTGGTCTTGCGCGTCACGTTCTGCCAGAATTGAAATACACTTTCCATAAATCGTTCATTTTTAAATTTTTCATAATCATTTCACGTTCTCAAAGGATTTCGGACAGGCTCACCGTCCGCCGCGCCCCACCGCGCCCGAACACCGTACGCACGCCAGTGATGTAATGCCGTCCGTCACGGTCGGGATAGACCGGATCCCTCACCACGGCCTCCATGCAAGGCGCGGCGTAGGGTTCCAGAAACGTCGTCAGACCGCCGACATCGCGACACAGCACGTTCCGCCCCATCTCGTAACGGACTTCGCCCGAACGGTACGCACCCGGCTCCACGGCATACACCTTGCCCGACGTATCGAAGAACACGTCCAACCCGAAGTCCGCACGCAACCGCTCCAGCACCCGGCTCACCGGCTCTTCGTCCGCCACAAAGTTGTGCAACTCCCTGTCGGACGCCTCGCCCACTTCCAGACCGCAGTCGCCCAACACATCGCCCAGTTTGGCCGTTCCTCCGGTTAAGCTCACACTGCGGGAGCGCGTCAGATAATACGCGTCCTCGCACACGATTTCCAGCGGACGGACGCCATCCACCTTGCGCACATAGCCGCGGAACTCCGTCTGCCACGCACGACCGTAGGCCAACTCTATCTCCACGGCGGCTCCGACGGCGGCAGGCGTTACCGGATCGCCACGCAACGCCCCCGAGCCATCCTGTGGAGCGAACACCGAGGATGCCGGCACCTTGACGCGGGCGTATGCACCCAAGCTGCGAACGCTGCGGCACACCTCCACCTCCGCGATGCGGGAGAGCAGACGGCCGCCTATCTTGATTCTGCTTTGCAATACGAACATACCTACCTTAAATTAAGTTCATAAACCTGATCCCGGACGCATTCTATCCGTACCGGAACGATGTCTTCCACCTGCTGAGAGGACGGGAAGGACAGCGACGTCAGCACCACCTTGTCGTCCATGTCGAAGAAACAATCCGTCAGCGCGCATTTGAGCGACACCGCCGCGTTTTCCTCGAACAACTCCCGCAAGCCCATGATACGTTCCTCCGGCCACACCCCGCGCTTACCCAACAGACAGCCCGTAATGCTGATCTCCATATCGTCGGGGCTCACCAACTCCTTGACCGAACCGCCGTATCCCGACAGCGGAGTCTGCACAATCGTCTTCCTCAGACGGGCCGACACCAACGCGCAGTCGATCTCATAGGTGCGCACGCCCGACGAAAAACTCACCGGCAGCAAGTAATAACCGCCCAGCAGGTCTTTCTTGCGCAACACCGTGCCGTTGTCGGCCAACGACACGCCACCCGTGGGAACGCCCGACGTTCCGTCCTGTCTCACGCCCAGCCACCCCGCCGGAAAGTCCTGCCCCTTGAAGCCGATCACGCGCTCCAACAGCGGACGGAGATCCATACGCGTCAGGGAGGAACCCTGTTTTTGACTTTCATTACGCCACGGCATCGTTAATCCTCCTCATCAATTCGTTCAACAATAATTCCGCCTGTTCACCCGGCGTGCCGGCCGGAAGGTGGATATCCACGCGGTCGCAGCACCGATCGAAACGCGCCGTCGCGACACGGTCGGACGACACGGCGCCGACGCGGCTCTCCCCATACACGGGTTGCAAACGCAACGGGGACAGACCCACCGCTTCGGCGCCCGACACAGGAGAAAGTCCCGCGGCAGCACTCACGGACAAACCCGAAGAAGAACCCGCGGAAAGCACGCCGCTTACCGCCGTAGCAGCGCGACCCGACGTGCGCAGCGTCTCTTTCTGCACCGACGCCGACAAGCCCGGAACCGACGGCGCCGAAGACACCGTTTCCCGGACGCGTTCGAACACGCCGCCCATACGCTCCTTGACGTTATTCAGCACGCCGCCGATGCGCTCTTTCACGCCCGAAAACTTTTCGCTTACCGTCTCCTTAATCGTCGAGAACTTCTCGCTCACCGTTTCCTTGACGCGCTCGAACACGCCGCCCATGCGTTCCTTGACGTTATTCAGCACGCCGCCGATGCGCTCTTTCACATTCGAAAACTTTTCGCTTACGGTCTCCTTAATCGTCGAGAACTTCTCGCTCACCGTTTCCTTGACGCGCTCGAACA
>CAMWSI010000149.1 GCA_947176875.1 uncultured Bacteroidales bacterium | reverse complement strand
AAGATCCGGCCAACCTGCCGTTGTAAGAATTAGGTGTAGATGGGGTGGTGGAATCGACGGGCCGGTTCAAGAACCGCGAAGCCATGAGCAAACATATCCAGGCCGGCGCCAAGAAAGTGATCCTGACCGTGCCCGCCGACAAGGCCGAAGACGTGGACGCCACCATCGTACTGGGCGTAAACGAGCACATGATCAAGCCGGAACTGACGTTCGTGTCCAACGCTTCCTGCACGACGAACTGCCTCGCGCCCGTCGCCAAGGTGCTCAACGACGCGTTCGGCATCAAACGCGGTCTGATGAACACGATTCACTCCTACACGAACGATCAGATCATTCTGGACTCCCCGCATAAAGACCTGCGCCGTGCCCGCGCGGCCGCCGTTTCGATTATCCCGACAAGTACCGGTGCCGCCAAAGCCGTAGGTTTGGTCGTACCCGAACTGAAAGGCAAACTGGACGGATTCGCCATGCGTGTTCCCACCCCCGACGGCTCCGTGGTCGATTTGACAGCCGAACTGAACCGCAACGTGACGGCCGAGGAAGTGAACGCCGCCGTCAAGGCCGCGGCCGAAGGTCCGATGAAAGGCGTATTGGAATACTGCGAGGATCCCATCGTCAGCATCGATATCGTGGGCAATCCCCACTCTTCCGTATTCGACGCCAAACTGACCAAGGTCATGGACGGCAATTTCGTTAAAATCGTATCGTGGTACGACAACGAATTCGGTTACTCCAACCGCGTGGCCGAGCTGACGACCAAACTCTTCAAATAAGAAGATTGTCCCGTATGACGATCCACCCGGCAGGCCAAGGCTTGTCGGGTGGTTTTTTTCAACATGGAAAACCTGCTCGAAAACATACAGACGCCCGCTGACCTGCGGACCCTGCCCGTCGGTTCGCTACCGGCTTTGGCGGAAGAATTGCGTGCCTATATCATCCAAGTGATGTCCAGCCATCCCGGGCATTTGGGCTCCTCGCTCGGCGTGGTGGAATTGGCCGTGGCCTTACACTATGTTTTCGACACACCTTACGACCGTATCGTATGGGACGTCGGCCATCAGGCCTATCCGCACAAGATTCTGACCGGACGGCGCGACCGATTCCCCTCCATCCGGACATTGGACGGCCTGAGCGGTTTTCCGACGCCTTTTGAAAGCGAATACGACGCTTTCGCCACCGGACATTCCTCCACGTCCATCTCCGCCGCCCTCGGCATGGCCGTGGCTTCCAAACTAAAGGGCGAAACCAAACGCCAGCATATCGCCGTCATCGGCGACGGTTCCATGACCGGCGGCCTGGCTTTCGAAGGCCTGAACAACGCCGGCGTCTCCAACAGCAATATCCTCGTCATACTCAACGACAACGGGATTTCCATCGACAAGAGCACCGGGGCGCTGAGCCGTTATTTTACGAAAATATCCACTTCCCGCCGGTACAACAACGTAAAGAACCGTGTCTGGGACCGGCTCGGCAAAAACGAAACCGGCAAAGGGGCGCGCCATGCGCTGAGCCGCATGAACGGCGCGGTCAAAAGCCTGTTCCTCAAACAAGGCAACTTATTCGAAGCACTTAATTTCCGCTATTTCGGACCGGTGGACGGACACGACATCCCGACATTGGTACGGACCCTCGAGGCACTCAAACGGATACAAGGTCCCAAACTCCTGCATATCGTCACCACCAAAGGCAAGGGACTCAAGACGGCCGAAGCCGAGCCGACGCTGTTCCATGCGCCGGGTCAATTCGACAGCCGTACCGGCGAACTCATCAAGCCGGGCATCAACCTCAGCCTCGCACCGCGGTATCAAGACGTTTTCGGCAAGACCATCATCGAACTGGCGCGCGTGAACCCGCGCATCGTCGGCATTACGCCGGCCATGCCGACCGGCTGTTCGCTCAACCTCATGATGAAGAAAATGCCGGAACGCACGTTCGACGTCGGCATAGCCGAACAACATGCCGTGACGTTCTCGGCCGGCCTGGCCGCCGACGGCATGATACCTTTCTGCAACATCTACTCCTCTTTCATGCAACGCGCCTACGACCAAGTCATACACGACGTGGCCTTGCAGAAACTGCCGGTCGTGTTCTGCCTCGACCGCGCCGGCATCGTGGGCGAAGACGGGGCGACGCACCACGGCGCGTTCGACTTGGCGTATTTCCGCCCTATACCGAATCTGACCATCGCCTCTCCGCTTGACGAACGGGAATTGCGTAACCTGATGTTCACGGCTCAGTCCGGCCGATACGGCGCGTTCGTCATCCGCTATCCGCGCGGCCGCGGCGTCACGCCGCGCTGGAAGACGCCGCTCGAACTCCTGCCGCCGGGCCAAGGCACGACGCTCCGCGAAGGCCGCCGCGTGGCTTTCGTCAGCCTCGGTCATATCGGCAATACGGTCATCGCCGCCACGCGCGACTATTTGCACGGCATCGGCGCCGATTGGGATGATGCACGCCAAGGTCCCGGCCTTTTCAACATGATCTACCTCAAGCCGCTCGACACGGCTCTGCTCGCGCATATCTTCGCGCATTACGACGTGATTTACACGATAGAAGACGGCGTCATCGACGGTGGCCTCGGCAGCGCGGTCTGCGAATACGCGGCGGCCGGCAAGGCACGGGGCGAAATCCGGCGGCTCGGCATGCCGTCCGACCGTTTTGTCCAGCACGGTTCGGTCGAAGCCCTGCAACACCAATGCGGCTACGCAAAACAAGACTTGGTGGAGATAATGAGGCGGGAGATGTAAGTCAACTTACCTTTTTCCACGCAGTGATTGGAGTCGGTGCTGCATTCCGCATAGATGTCCGTTATCTGCTGCCAGATACGTCGCTCACTGGCACGAATAGAGCGTACTCTTTCCTGCAATTCACAAAAATAGTCTTTCCCGAAGACCGCCGTTCCTTGCTTCAAACGCTCATCGTCAAGTACAAATCCTTTCTTGATGTACTCATTGAGAATTTTGGTAGCCCATTGTCGGAACTTGGTTGCTTTAGGAGATGAGACACGATAGCCTACAGCAATAATCATATCCAAATTATAGAAGTCAACTAGCTCTTCAACCTCCCCTCTGATGCCTCTATTTACGACGGTTGCAATTTTTGCAACTGTCGTATCTTGCTGCAGTTCTTCATCCTTGAAGATATTGGCTATATGCCGACTAATACCCGATTTGTCAATACCGAAAAGCTTCGCCATAGCCTTTTGGGTACACCAAATCGTTTCGTCTTTGATAACGACCTGTACCCTACCATCTGCCTCGGGAAGGCTATGCAACAGAAATTGTATTTCCTTATCCATGACTTTCTATTTTCCTTCTTTTTCAAAGCACCTTTTCTCGCCTCTGCATACGTTCAAGCAAGCTTGGCGTCTGCTCTCGGCTTAACGAAAACGTTCCTTTTCAAGACTCGTTTTCGCGCACCGTTGTTCCCTTTACCGTCAAATAGCGGATATAAGGATTTTAACGTATATTCCGATGATTTTCTAATTTGAAATATACAAAAAATAAAAGCACCTCTTGCAAGGTGCTTTTATTAAATACAAATGACAGGGGCATGGGACAGCAGTACACAACGGAACTGGGTCACACACAATCCCCTATTGGCCAAGCCGAAAACCGTATCGGCCACTTATCTTACAGCATCTTCTGCGCGAATCTCACACCGAAGTCGAACGCGCCCTTGAGTTCTTCCTCGCTCGGACGGAACTTGACAAAATAGTTATCGACGAACGACATGCGGAGCGTCATGATATTGCCTTCAATCACGTCGCGCGCCTCGCCGCTCCAACCGTAGGAGCCGA
>CAMWSI010000148.1 GCA_947176875.1 uncultured Bacteroidales bacterium | reverse complement strand
GTACCCGGCCAACGCATGTTTGGTCTTGACATCCGGATCCAACGGATTATACTCGGGATTACTGATAACCGATGAAATGTCGTAATGGACCGGCAGTTTCAGCCCGGCTTTCGCCGGCACGAACTTGCCCAATTCCAAATTGACGGAAACGTCATACGAACCGATATTCTCCTGCGGCAATTCGGCTATCTTCTGCTCAATCGATCCGAAATTGGCCGTCGAATAACTGCCTCCCACACTGATGTTGCCCAAATCGCCCAAATTGGCCTGCGCCCGCGCCGTAACAGCCACGCCGCTTTTTTTATTGAAATCGTTTAAGCTCAACTCATTGATCCATACGTTTACCGAACGCGGCGCCCCATCGTCATTATCGCCTATATATTGTTTCTGGGGATTCCGTATGCCTATCAATATCGACTTCACACTATTGATGGCCGGTGTCCCCTTGACGGTATAACGGGCCTTGCCGACCGTCTCGGCATAAGGCACGGTCTGCAAAACGCCCGGCACCCCGTCCCGGATGGCCGCGTTGCGGTGTTCCTTGACCGCCACCAAGGCTTCCAGATCTATCTCCACCTTGTTGACGTCCGGCCAAACCAGTTCCCGCGCACTCTCGTACCAACCCGTATAAGACAGTGGAATTTCGTATTCGTAGTAATTATCCTGAAAATCCGATCCGACCCGTACGAACAGGCTGACATCGCCGTCTATCTCCCGGTCGTATTCGTTTACCTTCTCCAAATGGACGTACATCTCCACTTTCTTGAACTGACGGAAGTCGTAATTCGTCGTCTTGTAAATGCCGCGGGCATCGCCGTCAGCCAGATTCAATACCGTCAGGCTCAATGACTGCTCATTCATGCGGCGGTTGTTCTGGTCGGCCGGATCCGTCACCCGCTCTATGCCCGGCGGCAACACATAACGTACCGGCGTACGGTTGCCGTTTTCCTCTATATTGACGACCGATATGTCGAATTCCGTATTCGCCGTCCCCGCCGAAACATGCAGGTCGTTTTCCAACAAGGGCTGATCGTACTTGCGCCAGTCGGACTTCACGAGATCCAGGGCTGCGAACCGCAAAATAACCGGCTGCGTGAAATCGCGCAGAAACATACGGATAAAACGGATGGACTGGAAATTCTGAATCTGCCCGATGGTCCGCGTCGGCGTCTGGATGGGAATCTTAAACTGATACCAGTTCACATCCGTCTCCTCGTTATTGGCCAAAACCACATGCGAACGTTGGATATCGACGATGTAATTCTTGCCGACCTGCATGTCGTCCGGATGCAACGGCACCTCGTACTGAAAATAATTTTCCGCCTCGCTCAGCGTATTGTCGCCGTTGATGTCCTCCGTATTCGGATAATTGGTCTGCTGGGTCGGATAGTCTTCCGGATTGTTGGCCGAAGACGGTGAGTTGCCCGCCGGATTATTGAAATATTTGTAACGTTCCTCTATTTTGTTGGGCGAAAACGCCACGGTATCCCAACGGCTGCTGCTCCTGAAATACACATAGTCGTCCTGCGCCGGGTCGTCGTAAATACGCCGATAGGCACTGCTCGTCGTCCCCAGCAACGCCCCGACGGCCGTCAGATAATCACGATAGAACGTCCGCTCGTCCTCGTCGTTCAGACCGTTGAGACCGATATCCTGAAACCTTCTGGTTTCCGGGTCGTTGTCGAAAGTCTGCACCAACGACTGTATCTTGGGCACACGTCCCCACTGCGTCGTATCCACATCTACGACGGTGGCCGAAATCGGCATACCGTTCTCAAAACTCTTGCGGCCGTCGCGCAGAATATCCTCGGATATATCCCCTAAATTGAAATACAGCGTACCGCCCGTATGCTTCGGCCTGCCCTCCAGCCCGTCCATACCGATGAACGGATCCATGACCCAGAACTCGATATACTCCACATTCGACGCTTCAAAATTCGTGTTGTCGATTTTGCGCATGATACCGCCCCAACGGCTGGCCGGATCACGCAAAAGCCCTTCAGCCGTCATACCGGCCGAAACACCGGGTACGGCATTCACATCAAAGTTGTAAGGTCCTTTTTCCGACGGATAGAACGCCAAATTCAACACCGAAAGATAGTCGGCCTGATTCGTGGCTTGCTCCCGGTTCGGAAAAACCTCATTGACCCGGATACGGCGAACATACGGCAACGATATATCGTCTTTCGTGATATTGCGGGGACGGTTATTGCCGTAAAAAATGGGATCGACCGTGTACCAAGCCAGTTTGGCCCGGTTGAAACCGCTCTCCAGACCTTCGGCGAAATAATCGGCCGACTCCGGAAACAAATCCAGCTGTTTCTGCGGCGTACTGGCCAGATACCAGGAATAAGCCTCCTTGAGGTTAATTGTGCTCTTGGCACCTTCGAAATCGTCGATATAAGTAATCCCCTCTTTCGTGATGGCCTTGGAGTGCCCGGGTATGAAATGGGCGAACTCGCCGTACAGATTCAGCGAGGCGGGCATCTTGGACGACTCGAACGGCAACAACGCGTCCACCGCCTTGGTCAACCAGCGCGACTCCTTGGAATAGGAAAAGTCAAAACCGTACAACGTATTGGAAATCGGTTCTTCTCCGTAATTCACTTTATAGGTCAGCGGTGCCTGATGCAGATTCAGCAACGTGGCGCCCACATAAAAATCCTGATTAAAGAAATGCTCCACGCGCAATCCCAACATCCGCTTGGTCAGCATGCTGCCACTCGTATTGCTCTCGGTCGAAATATTGATCGGCACACCGGAATTCAGTACGCCCTCATTAATAATCTGCACGATACCGGCCGTATAATTGACCGTATAATCGGATCCCTCCTGCAAGACCGTATTGCCGGCCGTCACTTTGACCGAACCCTCCGGCAAATTATAAACGCCCAACGAAATCTCGCTTCCCTGAGCCGACTTATACGTACCGCCCATGTAATACTTGTTCTTGTCGGGATATTGCTGGGCCTCCGTCTTCGTATAGCGGTACAATTCATTGAACGCGTATTTTTTCGCCACCAAACTGTCGCCGCCGAAAATGGAAACGAGGTCGGCCCCGAACGGCTCGACGTAAGGGAAATATATCAACCCCTTGTTCGATTGAATATAACCGGCGCCCGTCGCCGCATTATCGATAAAGTCGAACACCCCGTCCGGATTCCGGTTCTGCTGGAAGTCCAGGTTATCCATACCGAACACCTGTATCAACGGGATGCCGCTCAACGGTCCTTCGGTGAAATAACCGGCCGGCACGCTCTGTCCGTCGCCCGTGTACATGATATTGAAACGGAAATCCTCCGTGCTGACCTGATAACTTTTGAGCGAATACACGTTTTTCATCATCAGGTCCCAAAGCGGACTCTCGGTATTGAGGGTCGTGGCCTTCAACAATTTGACCACCAAGACCTGAGGATCGTTAATTCCTTGATCCGACAGTTCGCCGACCTGATAAACCGTCGTATCGCCCACAATCTGGTATTGATAGGCCACAGCCAATACTTGATCGCTTCCCAGCGGCTGATTGAGCGAGATGAAGCCCAACTGCGGATTGAAATTGTATTCGGTGGTCGCCAAACGCCGTGCGCTTTCCACCTTCTCGAATTCTCGGCCGCCCGTATATCCAAGACTGCCCAAATACTGACTTACATTATTGATACTACGCAAATTCGTAACGCTCACGATACCGGTCAGCAGGTTGTTGGTCCGGTTGGACGGGTAAGGCAGCGGGGAAACAGCCATGACATTGGACGCCATCGGCTTCGCCTCACCCAAGTCGGTAAAGGCAACGATATTACGGTTATTCTCGACGGGAGACCCGATGTTCGTGACC
>CAMWSI010000147.1 GCA_947176875.1 uncultured Bacteroidales bacterium | reverse complement strand
TAAAAAGCCTTTGCCGCTGAAACCGCCGGAACCGATGGCGATTTTGGATTGGTTCACATTATAGCCGGCGCCTTTCAGGTCGGAATCTATCCCCAACAGTACGTTGATACGCGAACGTTGGTGGTCGCTCAGATGGTTGAACGCATAATCCACACCCCGGATAAAGACGCAACAGGTCAAGAAGATACCGATGGCCATCGCGATGTTCCTGAAATTTTTGTTGCTGAAAAAGACGAGCAGACAGCAGGCCGCGGCGACCAAGCCCATGAGCACGTATTGGTTGATGATCAGGGCCAGGATAAAGAGCGTGATGGCAACGACGCCTGTAATCAATACGTTGCCGGACATGCCCTCGCGGTAGAGCACGAAGATGAAAGCCGTGAACACCAAGGCGGAGCCGGCATCGGGTTCCCATAAGATTAAGCCGACCGGCAGTAAAAACCAAAGCGAAGCCGAAATCTGGTTGCGTACGAGCCGCATGTTCAAATCGGGACGGCTCGCATATTTGGCAAAGGCCAGACACGTGGCGAATTTGGCGAATTCGGCCGGCTGTATCGAAAGCGGCCCGATTTTGATCCAGGCCTTGGCGCCCGAGATTTCGGTGCCGACAATCAGTACGGCAATGAGGAGCAGAATACAGAGGATATAATAGAAATAAGCGAATTGCGTCCAGATTTTCAAATTGGTATAGAGTACGAAAAAGGCAATCAGTACGGCGAAGCCGATATAGATGAGTTGCCGGCCATAGCGGGTGTCAAAGGTGAAGGTCGGGCCTATTTCCGGGTCGAAGACGGCGGAATAGATGTTGCACCAGCCCATAATCACCAATACAAGGTAGGCGAGGACGAGCGGGATGTCTATGTTGCGCCAGAGGTTGCGTTGTTCGTTCATGGTAATGGCTCTTGTTTGGGGGCGGGCACCGGTTGTTGCGGTGCCGCCGGTTGGGGCGCGCCGAGCGGTGTCGTGCCTAAAGACGGCGTACGCAAGGTCGGTGTGCCGAGTTGCGGCCGAAGCTGTGGCATAGGCGTGAGGGTGCTATCGCGTTTCGGACGTTCGGCGGCCGCCGGTTTTGGTTTGGCGGCAACGGGTTTGAGCGCGTCGTCGAGCATACGTTCCAATTCAGGCCGCGTAATCGTATCGGTCAGGTATTTTTCGATGAGCAGGCTGCCGAGCGGTGCGGCCCAGGTGCCGCCGAACCCGTGGTTTTCGATAAAGACCGAAATGGCGATCTGCGGGTCGTCCATGGGGGCGAACGCGATGAATACGGAGTGGTCTTTGCCGTGCGGGTTTTCCGAGGTGCCGGTTTTGCCGCAGACGGCTATATGCGGGATGCGCGCGCGGCGTGCCGTGCCGTTTTCTTCATGTACGGCCCCGTACATGCCGCGGATGGCTGTTTCGAAAAAGGCGGCGTCTATGCTGGTTTCGTGCCGGGTTGTGTCACGGCCCGGCACCCGCCGCGCTTCGCCTATGGCTTTGACGATATGCGGGGTGATATAGTAGCCGCGGTTGGCGATGGTGGCCGCCAGATTGGCCATCTGCAACGGAATCAGTCCGACTTCCCCCTGCCCGATGCTGAGCGAGTAAATCGTGCTGAACGCCCATTGGTTGCGACCGTAAATACGGTCGTAGAAAGCCGAATTCGGAATGAAACCGGTTTTGACGTTGGGCAGGTCGATGTCCAGTTTCTGTCCGAAACCGAAACGTTCCATGTATCCGCACCAGGTGTCTAAGACCAATCGGCTGTCTATAAATCGATTGTCACTTTTCCCCTGTAGCAGGATTCGTTTGAAGACCTGATAAAAATAGGGATTGCACGACATTTTGATGCCTTCGGCCACCGACATGGGGTTGGGATGGTTGTGGCAACCCACGAGGCTGCGGTCGCAGACAAAGCCCGTATAAGGCTTGATGACGCCTTCCTGCAAAGCGATGAGTGCCTGCGGTATCTTGAAGATGGATCCGGGTGGATAGAACGCCATGAGTGCACGGTCGAACAGCGGTTTGACCGTGTCGTTGAGCAGTACCTGATAATTTTGGCTACGCTTGCGCCCTACGAGCAGGTTTGGATCGTAGCCGGGGGCCGATACCAATGCCAGAATTTCGCCGGTCTTCGGTTCTATGGCCACGATGCTGCCGCGGCGGCCCTTCATGAGCCGTTCGGCGTAAGATTGCAACGCGAGGTGCAGAGATGTATAGAGATTCTCGCCGGCCACGGCCGCCGAGTCGAACGCGCCGTCCTTATAGCTGCCTTTTTCACGGTTGAGTACATCGACCATGATCATTTTGACGCCTTTTTGGCCTTTGAGTTCGTTTTCGTAGAACTTCTCCAGTCCGCTTTTGCCGATATAGTCGCCCGACTTGTAGCCGAGCGGTTCCAGTTTGAGCAGTTCGTCTTCGCTGATTTCCCCTACGTCGCCCAAAACGTGCGCGGCCACGACGTGCGGATAGCGGCGCAGCGTCCGCGAATGCACGTAGAAGCCGGGGAACATGTAAAGATGTTCCTGCAGCCGTCCGTAGGTCTCTTTGGAAAGTTGTTTTTCGAAAATGGAAGGAGCATAGCGCGAATAGGCCCGGGCTTTCCGGTAGCGTTGCATCGCGCCGTCTTCATCGATTTCGATGAGTTCGGCCAAATGTTTCCAATCCGTACCGGTGGCCTGAATCGGTATAATCATCAGGTCATAGACCGCTTCGTTATAGACGAGCAGTTCGCCGGTGCGGTCGTAGATCAGACCGCGTCCCGCGTATTGCGTCTTTTTTCGGAACGCGTTGTTTTCCGCATCCGTCTTGTAGGTGGAATCCAGAATTTGCAGATAGAACAGCCGGATCCAGAAGATGAAGAAAACCCCGATGAAAATCAGGATCACGACGCGGCTTCTTTCGGCATAAACGCTGGCTCGGTTCGGCATGGCTAAAATCGGTAGTCCGAGAGACGGAAGTCTTCGGAGTGAATCACGTTGCTTTTTTGTTTTTTACGGTCGAACAGCCAAACGGCGAACCGGATCGTGCGTCCGTCGAATTCGCGCGCCACATCGGCGAATTCCTCCATGCGCCACGTCATAGTGCCATAGACGGCGCCGTTGCTTGTCACGGCTTCGATAGGGTTCAGCATGTAGGCATATTCGATGGCGAACCGGCCTCCCGTGTCGTTTACGGCATAGACTTGTTCGTAAAGGCTGTCGTTCAATTTTTCCTGCAAGGCGAAGAACAGGACGGCCTCGTTTTCGTGCGTGCCGATGTCGCCGTCGCCGTCCTGGAAATAAAACGTCAGGTCCAAGACCGGCACTGTGTCTCCGGTCTTCGTGATCATGCCCGATACTTCGGCGGAACGGTATTCGAGATAAGGGATTTCGGAAAATTCTTTCGGTTTGACACAAGCTGAAAGACAGAAAACGAGATACGAAAATACGATGGTCGAACCCGCTGCGGAGAGCCGGCCTGAATCTGTTTGGCGGAAAAATCGTATTTTTGGCATGTGCGGAGCAAGGCCGTAAGCGGCGGTCTTGTTAATAAAAAGTTATAAAACGCTTTCAGTTATTGTGTTATGTTATCTCTTCGGGAGAAAGACAACAAGCAGTAAAAATATAAAAAATGGAACAGACAAACAAATGGCAGGCACATGCGGCACGTCTCTGGCGATTGCGGACGTCCGGAGATTTCACGACGCTTGCGCTTGAATTGTTCCGTCTGCATTTCCGGCACAATCCGGTCTATCGCGATTATGTGTCGCGCGTTTTTCCCGCTCTGCGGGAAGCGGAGGTGACGCACGAAAGCCAAATACCGTTTCTGCCGATAGAATTGTTCAAAAGCCACAAGGTGTTGCTGGAGGGCTGCGAAGCCGTCGGTTATTTCGCGAGTTCCGGCACGACGTCCGGA
>CAMWSI010000146.1 GCA_947176875.1 uncultured Bacteroidales bacterium | reverse complement strand
TGGCCTCAAGCGGAACTGTTGCCGGTCTCGGCCCTGCATAAGTTCAACATCGGGACCATTGTGGAAAAAATCCTGCGGCATCTGCCCGAACACCCGGCCTATTTCCCCGAAGACGAGCTTTCCGACCGCAACATGCGTTTTTTCGTATCCGAAATCATACGTGAAAAACTATTGCTCTACTACCAGAAAGAAATTCCGTATTCGGTCGAGGTCGTTGTGGAAGCTTATGAGGAAAAACCGCATATCGACCATATCCGCACGCTGATTTTCGTGGAGAAGGAGTCGCAGAAAGGCATTCTCATCGGGCCGAACGGCGCGGCCATCAAACGGCTCGGTACGGAGGCGCGCCGCCGCATCGAACAATTCACAGGCAAAAAGGCGTTTTTGGAAATTCAGGTCAAAGTGCTGAAAAATTGGCGGAACAGCGAAAACGCGCTCAAGCAGTTCGGCTATATGGCGTAGAGAAGCCGGGGCGAAGGTTTCCGACCGCCTCCGACCCTACCGATGACAGTCCTAAACTTCCGATAAACAGTCTAAAAGCGGCAAACGTGAGGTGGAATGTGAGGCAGCCGTGAGGTTAAAAACAGGGTTGGCGTGAGGTTAAAATAAGGCGCACACAAGACGAAACCCGGCCATCCAAACGGTAAAAACCGTAATTTCGCCTTATATTTGTATGCGGTTTGGCATTGGGCCAGCGCAGATCTTACTTAAAAATTATAAGACAAAATGAAAAAAACACATGTTTTTTTGCGCCTCTGCTTGATTTTGAATCTGCTGTTCGTTGCGTGCGGTCTTTTGACGGCCCGGACGGCACCGACGGAACCGGCGCGGGCCACGCTTTCCGCCGAAACCAAGATGTTCTTGGCCGAATGGCGGTCGCTTCAACAAAAAAGCCTTTCTGTCCTCAGACAGGAGGAGGTTTTTACCGATTTGCAACAACAATATGGCTTGCGGATTATGACCGACGGCAAGACCAAATCCGAAACGCTGATGTTGCCGGTATGGGTTACGTTTCGTTCGGCCGAAGCCCTGGAGCCGGGCTTGAAGGCGGCCGAAGCCTTGGGTTTCAAAGTGCAGACCAAGTTGAAGACCGTCTGCACGGGTCTGATCCCTGTGGATAGGGTAGAGGCATTGGGAGCCGTGGAAGGTGTCCGTCAGGTGTCGGCCGGACAACGCGGGAACATCCGTATGGATTTGAGCCGGAAAGCGACGGGAGTGGACAGTATTCAGGATTATAATGTACTGAATGTTCCCCAAGTGCCTTCCTTTCGGGGCGAAGGGGTCATTGTAGGCGTCGTGGACGGCGGCATCGAATATGTGCATCCTAATTTTTATGATCCCGACGATGCGGAGACGTTGCGTATCCAACGGGTCTGGTCGCAGAGGGAAAAAACGGGGCTTCCGCCGGCCGGTTACGATTACGGGGTGGAATATGTCGGCGGCAGTGCCATTGAGGCGGCTGAATATTCCAAGGACGATGAGACCCACGGCACGCATGTGACGGGCATAGCCGCCGGCAGCGGGGCGGAAACCGAGTTCCAAGGTGTGGCTTCCAAAGCGGAGTTGATAGTGGTGCCGACCACGTTGGTAAACGAAGACGTATTGGACGGCGTCCATTATATCCGCAGTCACGCCAAGGCGGAAGGCAAGCCTTGTGTCGTGAACCTGAGCATCGGGGCTCATTTGGGACCCCACGACGGCACTTCGGCTTTCGACCGGGCCTTGGACGAGATGAAAGAACCCGGCTTCATCGTGGTGGGCGCGGCCGGAAACGAGGGCGATACGCCTTTGTATCTCGGCTACGATTTCGTGCCGTCCACGGACGATACGGTTTTCTACACCCAACTTAATTTCAGTTACCCGTCTTACAGGGTGACGTATGTGGACGTCTGGAGCCATGACAGTCTGCCGGTTTCGGTACAGGTGTCGCTTTTGAAGCGGGTGGAAGGCGTATTCGGCGACAGCACCGGGTTTTATTCCACGACGGAGACGATGGAAAACATCAAGACTTTGCGGGTGGACGAGGGTTCGGTAACGGTCAGGATGGTACCCGAGAAAAACGAAATCAACGGCAAATACCGCATGATGATGCAGGTGGACGCCCGCAATCTGAATGTGGCGGGCATGTATGCGGGTTATATCGTGTGTATGGCGGTCAAGACCGAACGGCCCGACAAACCGACGCGTGTCCACATGTGGGCCAATACGGGAGAGTTCGCTCAGTTCCAACATCCTACGCTTCATCCTGTCGTGGAAGGCCAGCGGCATCATACGGTGGGTGAGATAGGCGGCACGTCGAACAGCATCCTGTCGGTCGGTTCGTTCAATACGCGGGGCGCATGGACGAGTGTTTCCGGCGGCAAGGTCGATTACGGTTACATGTTGCCGACCGATACGCTGTCTTATTTTTCCAGCCACGGTCCGCGGGCCGACGGCCGCGTCAAGCCGGACATCACGGCGCCGGGCGCCTATATCGTGTCTTCGCTCAACAGCCATTATAACGGGACACCTTCTAATGAAAAGGTAGCTTTGATTTATAAAGACGGCGGGTCTTATCCGTTCGGCGTCATGATGGGCACGTCCATGGCCAGTCCGGCCGTGACGGGTATCGTGGCCCTGTGTTTGCAGGTACGGCCGGATTGGCAGATCGACAGCGTATTGCATTATCTGTCATTGACGGCCTTCAACGACGAGTTTACGGGCGATGTCCGGATGAATCCGGATAATGCCTGGGGACGCGGTAAAATCGATGCGCTGGCCCTGCTGACGGAGGCCTTGAAAGGAGCCACCGGGCTCTCAGCGGAAGAAGTACGGGAAGCCGTCGAAGGCAAGCGTATGTTGGTTTATCCCAATCCGAACGACGGACATTTTCATGTGTTGTTGCCGGATTTGGATCGGGAAGTGCGTCTGCAGGTCGTGGACCGTTCGGGACGCGTCGTTTACGAGCGTCCGGTACGGGCGGCCGGTTCGCCCGTCGCGTTGGCGGTACCCGGTTTGAAGCGAGGTTTATATGTCCTGCGTGCGGCCGATGCGGCGGGACTTGCCGGCCATGCGGTCGCGGCGGAAAGCCTGACGACGAAACTCATCATTCGATAATAAACATTATGGGCGTTTACGGTTGGATAACGAAATTGCGGAACCACGCTTTCGACAGGCAGTGGCTATGGTTCAAGACCAAGACGTTTCCGCAGGTCAAATCGATATGTGTAGGGAATCTGAGCGTGGGCGGCACGGGGAAGACCCCGATGGTCGCTTACCTGACGCGTCATTTTCTGGATCAGGGCAAGACGGTGGTCGTCATATCGTTGGGGTATAAACGGCGCAAATCGGGTAATTTTTTCGCGACGTCGGCCGACAACGCCTTGACCGTGGGCGACGAACCGGCCTTGTATCTCGAGGAGTTCAATCGCGAATTGGGCGACCGGTTTTTCGTCTATGTCTGCAAACAACGCGCCGAGGGAGTGGCCGATGTCCTGAAACATAAGCCGCAGACCGATGTCATCCTGTTTGACGACGGCTACCAGCACCGTTATGTCAAGGCCGGTAAAAACGTATTGCTTACGGCTTACTACAAACCTTTCTATCAGGACAAGATATTGCCTTACGGCCGTTTGCGCGAACATCCGGAGGGCAGGCAACGGGCCGACGTCGTGGTCATGACCAAATGTCCGTCGGATTTAAGCGAGGCGGACAGTGTGCGTCTGTCGGCTGAATGCCGGCCTTATGCGCATCAGAAACTGTTTTTTTCGACGGTCAGTTACCGGGAAGTCGTGAGCCGGAAGGAACATTGGCAGCCCGGAATCTTCTGGCAGTCGTGCGATCGCCGCGTGATTCTCGTTACTGGTATCGCTTCGGCGAAACCGCTGGTCGATTATCTCGGGAGCGTCGATGTGG
>CAMWSI010000145.1 GCA_947176875.1 uncultured Bacteroidales bacterium | reverse complement strand
GGCAACCTGGGGTTGGGGGCATTGCTGTATCCGTTGGAGAACGGCAAGATGGCTACGTTTCTGCATCCCGACGTTTCGGCGGAAGAGGCGTTGAAAGGCTTCCGCAAGAACAATCATCTGAATGTAAACGCCGATGTCAGCCTGTTGTCGTGGGGTTGGTACGAGGGAACGTCGTTTTGGTCGGTGGACATTTCGGCGCATGTGCACGGCGACGTGAACCTGCCCTACGAGGCGTTTGAATTCCTCAAGTGCGGCATGACGGGCGATCCGACGGAATATCGTTTGAAAAACATAGGGCTTAACGCGCAGGCCTGGGCATCGCTGGCCTTGGGACACGCGCGGGCCGTCACCCCGGAATGGCATGTGGGCGGTAAGTTCAAGTTTCTCTATTCGGCGCTTGACCTGTCGGCCAATCTGCCGCGGACGGATCTGTTGTTGAGCGGCGACATCTGGAAAGCCCAAACAAACGGGACGGGCCAGATACACGGGGTGTTGCGGCCGAATGTGGCCGGCGACAGCCTCGACGGTTTCGGTCTCGGCAGTTTCGGAAAGGACGCCGGCTACGGCATTGCGTTCGACCTCGGTTTCGAATACCGGCCGAACTATGTGCATGGCCTGCGCTTTTCGTTTGGCCTGACGGATCTGGGCTTCATCGTTTACAAAAAACAGACGGGCGCGGAACTGACGGCGAGCGGCGAGGTCGTTTACGAAGGCATGGACCTGAAGACGGACGGTAGCGGCGAATGGAACCTGAACGCGGATTTCGGCCTGACGGCCAATGTGCCGTCCAAGGCTTATTGCCGTGCGATGTTCGCGCGCATGAACGCGGGCGTGGAATACGACTTTTATCTCGATATGTTCAGCGTGGGGCTGTTGTCGAGTACCTACCTGAACTGGCATCATGTAACGACGGAACTGACGGCTTCGATCAATATGAAATTATTGCACTGGCTGTCGCTTTCGGTCAGCTATTCTTTCCTGAAAACGCGGCAGAGCATCGGCTGGGCGTTGAACATTACGCCTAAGTGGGGGCTGAACTTCTTTTTCGCGAGTGACTATACGCCCTTGGTTTACAACCGTGTCAAATTGGACGGAGCCACGGTTCCGATGCCTTCGCGGCAAATCAACGCACAGTTCATGTTCGGGCTCAGCATCCCGATCGGCAACAGTGTGCTGACGCCGGAGCCGGGCGGTACGTACGAGGCCTGGCTTATCGAGAACGGCCTCTATACCGAAGAGATGTTGCAACGTCCCGAAGAACCCGGGCGCGGCCGCCGCAACCGCAACCGTTATGAAGAAGATATGACGGAAGAAGATACGGAGGTTCCGGCCGACACGGTCTATGTACCGGCACCGGCGTCAGGGTCGGCGGACACGGACGGCAGTTACGGTTATGTGACGTCGCCGGAAGGACAGGACGGCTCCACGGATGCGGCGGCCGCCGGAGCTTCGTTGCCGGCGGTACCCGCCACGACGGCAACGGGGGGCGCGGCCGTCGGGACGACCGGTGCGGGTGAGACTTCCGGGACGACGGGGGACGTTGCCGGGACGGAATCCGTTGAAGGCGGGGACGTGTCGGAAGAAAATACGGAGGACGAATAATATGGCGGTTGTTCCCCCGCCCGCCTGTGGAGAAGCGGCCGCTTATCCGTTGGTGGAAGCGTTTTACTCCCTGCAAGGGGAAGGCTTCCACAGCGGAATGCCGGCCTATTTCATCCGGTTGGCCGGCTGCCCGGTCCGCTGTGATTTCTGCGACAGCAAGCAGACGTGGTCTGTGACGGGCTTTCCGCGGGTATCGGCTCATGAACTGGCGGACCGGGCGGCGCGCAGCGGGGCGCCGGCGGTTGTCGTCACGGGCGGCGAGCCGCTGATACACGACCTGACCGCTCTTTGCGAGGCCCTGCATGCGGCGGGGCTGGCCTGCTGGCTCGAGACGTCCGGCTCGCAACCGCTGACCGGCCGTTGGGACTGGATATGCGTGTCGCCAAAGCACGGTGCCCCGCTGCAGGCGGCTTTCAGCCGCGCGGCCAACGAGCTGAAAGTGGTGGTGGCCTCGGAGGCCGATTTCGCTTTTGCCGAGACTTGCGCGCGCTTCTTTGAAGCCGGCCGCGTGTTGCAGTTCCTGCAATGCGAATGGGGGGAGGCCGGCCGGATGCAACCGGTCGTCATCGACTATATCATGTCTCATCCGCAATGGCGGCTTTCTCTCCAAACCCATAAGTTTCTCGATATTAGATAGCCGATAGTTCCAAAACCCTCTGTTTTGCCTCATAGCGCTTCGCTTAAATCGTTGCAAGTCCCTTCGGGAAGGCCGATGGCTTATCGCCCGCCGTCTGGCACGTGAGCCGTTGTAAGTCGAAAAAAAAGCGTATCTTTATCGGTTTGAAACCGAGCCTTGGCGTGTGGGGCCGATGGCGGTTTGAATCTCAACCTGATAATGAATATTAACATCGATATGAAACAAAACATGCTCCGGCTCGGCCTCATGGCTCTGCTGACAGGTGCTTTGGCCGCTCCGGCCGTTGCCCGGAAAACGGCCTCCGCCGAAGAAGAAACCCCGACTGCCGTGCTGGAAACCACGCCGGCCGTCTCAAAATTCGCAACCGTGGAAAATCCTTTCGACCTTTCGTGGGCGGATCAGCCGTTCAATGCACCGCCTTTCGATTATATCAAACCGGAACACTATCTGCCGGCCTTGAAAAAAGCCATCGCCGCCCACGAGGCCGAGATAGAGGCCATCGTGCAGAACCGCGAAGAACCTACATTCGAAAACACCTTGCTCGCGTTCGACCGCAGCGGTCTTGAGCTCGAACGCGTATTGCTCGTACTCATGAACATAGAGTCGGCGCATTCCACGCCCGAACTCCGCGACATCATGCCGGAAGTCCTGCGTCTCGAGACGGCGCATACCGACGAAGTCTATATGAATCCGTTTCTGTTCCGCCGCATCAAACGGCTTAAGGGCAATGCAGACAAACTGAACCTGTCGCCTGTGGAGCGGCGGCTTTTGGACGAGACCTACAAACGGTTCGTGCGTTGCGGCGCGGAATTGAACGAGGCCGACCGCAACCGGCTTAAGGAAATCAACGGCCGCATCGCCGAATTGGAACACACGTTCGGCCAACATGTGCTGGCGGCGACCGATGCCTATAAATTGGTCGTGAACGGCGAGGCCGAGATAGACGGTCTGCCCGACGACTACAAGCAGGCGGCCAAAGACCGTGCGATGGAGAACGGCAACAAGGGCTGGCAGTTCGGTTTGGATAACCCCAGCGTCATGTCGGCCTTGCAGTATGTCGGAAACCGGCCGTTGCGCGAGATGCTGCTGCAGGCTTATCTGCAACGCTGTCAGGCTTCGGACGAGGCCAACGACAACGAAAAGGTCATAGACGAGTTGTTGCGTCTCCGTTTGGAAAAGGCCAATCTCATGGGCTATGCCACTTTTGCCGACTACGTTTTGGCCGATCGCATGGCCGGTACGCCCGCCAGGGTTTATGACCTGCTCATGCGCGTTTACGAACCGGGTCTGGCCAAGGCCAAGGAAGAACTGGCGCTGATGGAACCGTTGCTGGCGGCCGATGAAGCCGACAAGACGGCCTTTACCGCGGCCGACTGGCGTTTTTATGCCGACCGTATCCGGCGGGAGAAATACGATTTGGACGAAAACGAATTGCGCCCCTACTTTTCCGTGGACGCGGTGCGGGGCGGTATCTTCGAACTCTGTCGCCGACTCTACGGCCTGCGCTTCGAAGACGTCTCGGCCCAGGTGGCCATGCCGACGCCCAATACGACGGCCTATGCCTGTTACGACGCCGACAGTTCGTTGCTCGGTCTGCTCTACCTCGACATGGTGACGCGTCCGGGCTTCAAGGGCAGCGGCGCATGGAATACCAACTATG
>CAMWSI010000144.1 GCA_947176875.1 uncultured Bacteroidales bacterium | reverse complement strand
GATTAAGGACGAGGTCAAACAGCAGATTCTGGATGCCGCGCGTATCGAGGAAGTGGTCGGGGATTTCGTGACGCTGAAACGTCGCGGCACGAACCTGATCGGACTTTGTCCGTTCCATAACGAGAAAACGCCTTCGTTCATCGTCTCGCCGGCCAAAGGTATCTACAAATGCTTCGGTTGCGGCAAGGGCGGCGATGCCGTTTCGTTCCTCATGGAACACGACCAGCTGACCTATCCGGAGGCATTGAAGGCCTTGGCGCGTAAATACGGCATCGCGATAGAGTAGGCGCCGCGTACGGCCGAGCAGATTCAGCAGTTGCACCATCGGGAGAGCCTGTTCCAGATTTCCGCTTTCGCCGAAACGTTTTTCAAGGAAAAACTCTGGCAGTCGGAGGAAGGGCAGCGCATAGGCCTGACGTATTTCAGGGAACGGGGGTTCTCGGACGCGACGATAGAGGCATTTTCTTTGGGGTATAGTCCGCAAGGCTGGGACATCCTGACGCAGGCCGCCCTTAAACAGTCTTATTCCCGTGAGGCGCTTGTCGAATGCGGACTTTCCATTGAGAACGAACAGAAAAAACTCTACGACCGTTTCCGGGGGCGGGTCATCTTTCCGATACAGAGCCTCTCCGGCCGTGTCATCGCTTTCGGAGGCCGCGTCCTTTCCGCTGAAAAGACCAAGGCCAAATACGTCAATTCGCCGGAATCGGTCATATACAACAAGAGCCAGGTCCTTTACGGTATTTTCCAGGCCAAGCGCGAAATCATCGCCAAAGACATGGCTTATCTCGTGGAGGGTTACACCGATGTCATCTCGTTGCATCAGGCAGGCATTACGAATGTCGTGGCCTCTTCCGGCACATCGCTGACGCAGGATCAAATTAAATTGGTCTCGCGTTTCACGCGCAATATCACGATATTGTACGATGGCGACGCCGCGGGTATCAAGGCTTCGTTCCGCGGTATCAACATGTTGTTGGAACACAGCCTTAACGTACGCGTCGTCCTGTTTCCGGACGGACACGACCCCGATTCGTTCAGCCGGACCCACAGCATAGACGAGATTACGGCCTACCTCAATGAGCAGGCCGTCGATTTCATCCGCTTCAAGACCCAGTTGTTGCTTAAGGATGTCGGAGATGACCCGATCAAGCGGGCCGCGCTCATCGAAGACATCGTGGAGAGCATCGCGCTGAT
The DNA here is from genome assembly GCA_947176875.1 of uncultured Bacteroidales bacterium. Lineage (GTDB taxonomy): Bacteria > Bacteroidota > Bacteroidia > Bacteroidales > P3 > CAMXAS01. Next base: position 2,720 of record CAMWSI010000144.1, on the reverse strand, counting down.
TCCGGACGAAATTTACCGCGCGGTCTATGTACAGGAGTGTAGCCGTATCCTGCATATAGAGGAACCGGACTTGATCAGCCGGCTCAACAAGGTGTTGCGGCAGCGTTACAAGCAGAAGCTACGCGAGGAGGAACGCCGGGCGGGGGCGTCGGGCGGAGAAATGCCGGTGGGGAACGATGCCGTTTCCGGAGCGGCCGGAGCGACGGAGGCCTTGGCCGACCGTTTGGAGGCGGCTCAGCGGCAGGTCGATGCCGTGGCGTTGGAACAACAGCGGGACGACATACTGGAACGCAGTATTTTGCGTCTGTTGATCTGTCATGGGCGCGAAACGACGACGCAGTGTTTTTTGGATGAGGAAGGCAATGAATTGGAGGAGGCAATGAGTGTCGGCTTGTATGTGTTGCGGGAATTGGAAGAAGATGAGATGCGGTTTTCGGATCCGGTCAATCAGCAGATTCTGTCAGTTTATCAGAAATCGGCCGCCGGGCATGAGCCCTATGTGCCGGTTTTAGAGGATTTGATGCTGTTGGAAGATGAGGCACTCAAGAATAGGGTGGTTGATATAAGTTATAATCCGCATGAAATCAGTCCGGTTTGGGAGAAGAAACTCATACGGGTACCGACGGAGTCCGATGCGCGGATTCTGAACCGGATTGTTTTGGAGACGATGGCCTGTTTCAAGTTGCGCCAATTGGAGAAAACCGAGCGCGCGTTACTTGACCGGCTCAAAGAATCCGATTTGAGTGAGGAAGATTGCCTGCAATGTCTGCAATATAAGAAAGAATGTGAAGCCGTCCGCAGGGTATTGTCCGAAAAAATCAGACGTATTCTGGTATGAAACTCATCGTGGATATCGGTAATACCAAAGTCAAGACAGGGGTTTTCGACGGCAAGGAACTCGTGGCGTCGCAGTCTTATGATGCGTGGTGTCGGGATGATTGGCGACGTTTGTGGCAGCGGTTTCCCATAGAAAGCGGTATATTGGCTACGGTTTCGGGCTGTCCGGATTGGGTGGCGGCGGAAACGGCCGGGATACCGTTTTTGTTGTGGGACCGGTTTCGCCCGGAACTGACCCTGCGTTACCCGGTGTGCGGGTCGTACGATGTGGCGAAACTGGGGCGGGACAGAATCGCGATAAGCGTGGCCTTGCGGTGTTTGTATCCTCGGCAGTCGGTGCTTGGTATCGGCATGGGGTCGTGCATTACGTATAATCTGGTCAGGGCGGACGGTCGGTTCGATCCGGGCGCGATATCGCCGGGGGTTTACATGCGGCTCCGGGGCATGCATACGTTTACGCATTCGTTGCCGCAGGCGGAGTTGGACTGGCAGGCCGACACTTGGCCGACGCCCGTACCGGTTAGCGATTCCGAAACGGCTTTACGGGCGGGGGCGGTCGAAGGCGTCCGTTATGAATTGGAAGGCTTTATCCGGCGTTATCGGGCGGAATTCGGCGATATTCCCGTCGTATTGACCGGCGGCGATGCCGGCTATTTTGAATTTTCGCCAAAAAAGAGGATATTTGCGAGGCCTAATTTGGCACTCTTCGGATTGAATGAGATATTGGACGATAACAAATAAGATTGGCGGCGTCATAGCGGCATGCGTGTGCTTTTTCCTTTGTGGGGGGCTCTGGAACGTCAAGGCGCAGGGGGGCGTCGTATCGCCGTATTCGGCTTTAGGCGTCGGTCGGGAGGTGCCTTATCTCAACGCGCGTACGATGGGATTGGGCGGCATTACCGTCGGTCTGTCGGGACATCGCAATGTCAGTCCGTTGAATCCGGCTTCCTATTGCATGGGCGTTGATACGCTGAGCGTTATGTTCGATGTGGGATTTTATTTGAACATGAACTCGTTGCGTCAGGAAGTGGATGGTAGGAAATTACGCAATCAAAGTACGGGTGGCGGTTTGGGCAATATGGAGTTTTATTTTCCGGTATTCAAATGGTGGAAAATGGGCTTCTATCTGCAACCCTATACGGAAGTAGCTTATGTGACTTCCGATTTCAGGGTACACGACTCCGCCCACATCGGTATCACGCAACTGATTCACGAAGGAACAGGCGGTCTGAACCGTTTCGGTTGGGGAAATTCTTTCGGTTGGGGGCCGGTGTCGGTCGGTATCAATCTGAATTATCAGTTCGGCAGCATAGAGGAACAGTATAGTTTGGATTTCAAGAACGACAGTTTGACCTCGGGCGCGGTCAGCGCCAATGTATTGACCGAAACCCGTCTGAACGGTTTGGCCATCGACGTGGGGGTGTTGTACGCTCAGCCGCTGAAACACGGACATTTGAGCATAGGGGCGTCTTACAGTTTGGATGCCCGGATGTACGCCCGTCGCAGTACGTTGGGTACGGCGGCCTATTCGGCCACGTTGAAGGATACGGCCTTTTTCAAACCTCAAAAAAGAGGCGAGGTCATTGTGCCGGGAAAATTGCGTGTGGGCGTTTCGTACGACGATCACAGCGATTGGCTCGTAGGCGTGGATTTTACGTATGCGTGGTGGTCGCAGTACAAGGATTACGGGCAGACGTACGATTATTTCCGCAACACGTTTCAGGTGGCGGCCGGCATAGAATTGAAAAACAATTTCCAAAGTGCGTCCGTCATGCGGCGGGTCACTTACCGTCTGGGCGGACGCTACGAGACATTTTACGCCGATTACGGGAAAAAGAATCTGGCGGGTTATGCGATTGACCTCGGGGTTGGCATACCGGTCC
>CAMWSI010000143.1 GCA_947176875.1 uncultured Bacteroidales bacterium | reverse complement strand
ATGCAGTGGATAAAATGAATTATCAGATTAAATTCTACGAGTCGGACAACCATGTCGAAATGATTTTTGCCGGATATAAGGGCATTGCTGATTTCGAAGGCGATCGTTATAATCTGGGTTTGGTTGCAGGGGGAAAAACACATTTTCGCAGAGCGGGTTCCGATTGGTCGGCGTCATCGTACGAGAGCAGTACGACTGTTTGGGCATGGAGTGTATCTGAATTTCCGGCAGGCTTGACTTATACGTTCGCTTTGCCGGATCCTTGCGCCATACCGGATTACAAGGTTACCGAATTGGAATTGACGTCGAAAAGCGATGAAATAGTTATAGATATCTATATCGATACGGTTTCGGGAAGCGCCGAAGGTTATTTGGTCATCGCTTCCACGGAGCCGGTTACCGGAGATCCGGACGGGTTGAATTTCGTCAAAGGCCAGCAAGCGTTGGGCGGTACGGTGATTGCTGTCGGGGATTTGAGCGAATTCGATCCCAACCGCACGAATCCGAATCGTTCAAAAGCGCATATTTATTTCACGCATAGCAATCTTGAGCCTAATACGGCTTATTATTATACAGTGTATTTATCAAATACGAAGTCCTGTCTCGCGCGCTATACCGCGCCTGTAAGCCAAAATATCGCCACCGCCACGACGGCACCGGCCGAATTGAAAATCGTTTCCGCTTCGTTGAACGAAATGAAGTTCTCGGCCGAGGCCAACGAATTGAACGAAGAAATCGCGATTTTGATGACGACCGGCAAGGGTTCGGATAGAAACGGCAACCGCGTTTATACCGGTAATTATGCCAATCTACCCAAAGACGCTAAAGTAGGCGATACGTTCGAGACGTCATATACACTTATGGGGGAAACGTTTATAGATAAGACCATCGTATTGTATCAGGGATCGGCCAGCGAGGCCATAACCTGTCCTGTGACGTTGGAAAACAATCGGATTTATTATTTCGGCGCTGTCAGCAAAGGTAAGGACAACGGATTTTTTTCCACATCGGCCGTCAATGCCGAACCTTACCTGTCGCCAGCCGTCTTGCCGTTTACCGATAATTTCGCCGATAACCTCTCGTTGGCTGAAGACAATCCGTTCATAGGCGGTTGGGCAGGGACGCGCAATTTCGCAGTGAGCAGCAGTTCAAGGAAAACGGACGGCGTTATCAGTACTATGACAGCCTTACATGCGGAAGCCGTTCTGACGATACCGGCTTTGGATTTTCCGGAAGACTCGAACGTACTGGTCAATATTGCTTACAGTCTGGAACCATACGGTTACAATTCGCAGAGGGTGGACGGCGACTCCATTTGTCTTGAAATCAGTACGGATGGTGGGAAAACGTTCAAAACGCTGAAAGCGGTTCATAAGGAAACGGACAATATGACGTTGGGAAAGGTCATTCTGAGCGATTATTTGGGCGTGAAACAAGCGGTTCTAAGGTTGCGTGCCGTCTGTGCCAATACGGCCACGACATTCAACGTAAAGGTAACGTCTATCAAAATTTCTACGCTTCCGTTCTGTCCTGAACCGGGTCGCGCTTATGCTGCAGAAAATTATGGAGGTACACTCGCTTTGACGTGGAATGCCGGCGAAAACGGTGAGACCCAATGGAACATCAGTACGGCGCCGGAGGCGGCCGAAGGGACTGGAACGGTGTGGAGCCGTCCCGTATTGGTGGAACAGAAACCGTATTATCTGTCGGGTCTTGGAGACCGCGAGCATTACAATGTACGCGTTCAAGCGATTTGCGGGGGCGGCCGTACGAGCGGTTGGGTGGAAAGCACCGTGCAGGCCGGCCGCGTACCTTCGTTTACGGAAACTTTCGACCATCTGGAATTTGAACCGGATTGGTACGGAGAGATGGAACCGCAAATTCCGGCGGATTGGCAAACGGGATATTATTATATCTCGTCATATAGCGGTCCGTACACTTCGTGGTCTGGTACCCACAGCAGTTTATTGGAATATAGACAGTTGGAAGGCATAACAGAAGGGATGACGGATTACAACGGCTCGTTGGCTTACGATATGCAGAACAATTACGGTTATGTAGATTTGTTGAAAACGCCTGTGGTTGAGTTGAATCCGGTTGAAAGTCCACAATTCGCGTTCGATGCGGCTTTCGGTAGTTGGATAGACGGCAAGTTTGAAGTTATGCCGGAAGAAAGTCGGGCCGATACGATGGCAATAGCGATGTGGGTGTGTGATTCAGGTCGGTTCAATATCGCCGATGCGCCCGACAAAGTATGGCATGTGGCTGAATTGGCGACCTGGCATACGGGTAAGACGGTGGAAATCGATTTGTCGGAATATGTGACCGAGCCGAAAGCGGTGGCGGTGGTTATTGCCATCTATACGGAACCGACGGCCGGTACGAAAACACATATGCTCTATCTGGATAATATCGGTATCGTCAATATGCTTCCGATGGCCCGCAGTCTGAGGGTCGCGGCTTTGAGCGGGACGGAGGCGACGGTTAAATGGGTGGCTGATCCTACCGTGGAAACATGGATTTCAAAGATAACGGGCGGTACGTTCGCGACCCCGTTGTTCTTTGAGACAAGCGGCAATATGCAGGTTTTTACGGGACTTGAACCCGAAAACACTTATACGGTCTCGGTATCGCACGTTTATACCGTTGATGGTAAGATCGATACGGTAGAATGGCAAACGATAGAATTCGAAACTCCGGGTCTGACCTGTGACGAAGTGACGGCCGTGACGGTCAGTGATGTGACCCGTAAGTCGGCGGTATTGACTTGGGAAGGCGATGCGGGCGACGGTTATCGCGTGCGCTACCGTCCCGTGACTCAGCCCGGTGCCACGCCGATGGAATACATTTATGTAGAGGTGGAAGACAATACCTATATGCTGTCCGGTCTGTCTCTGGAAACTGAATACGAAGGCGGCGTGCAGTCCGTCTGCAACAAGACGGCTGAATTGGAAAGCGACTTCGTGGCATTCGAAAACTTTTTGACGCTGGCCTTGACCTGTTTCGAACCGACGGAACCTCGCGTACGCGATTTAGGTACCAAAACCACCAAAGTGTCGTGGGAGGGAACATCCGACCATTATCAGGTCGCTTGGAGTTTGCAGGGCGCCGACACTTGGACGTTCGGCGAAGTTGTAACCGATACGTTCTATACGATTAAGGGATTGGATTATGACAGACCTTATACGTTCAAGGTGCGTGGCGTATGTGCGGCCGGCGACAGCAGCGAATGGAGCGAAACGCGTAATTTCCGGACCGGGTCGCGGCCGGCTTGCGCGGATCCGGTCAATCTGCGTGTGGAGGCTCTGACGCAGACATCGGCTACATTGCTCTGGGAGGCCGAGGAAGCCGAAGAAGGCGACATCCAAAACTATATTCTGCGTCACAGAACGGCTGCGGTACAGGCGTGGGATTCCATCGAAGACGTGAAAGGCAATACCTACGCCATTACGGGCATGGCGCCGAAGACGGCCTATGTATGGGCGGTCATGACCGTTTGTACCGATGAGCGTTATAGCGAAAATTGGGCGCAACTCCGTTTCGAGACGCCGGATACGACGGCTATGGAAGACTTGGCGGACAGAGCGGGTCTGTCTGTGGCGGCGGCTCAGGGTCAGGTTTATGTCATGAATCCGTTGTCGGTCCGCATCGACAACATCCGTATCTATTCGACGGCCGGCCGTTGTTTGGAAACGTATGCGATCCGCAGTTACGACAACGTGATACTGACCACAGCCGTGAACAGGCGCGTGGCGGTGGTGGAAGTGGAGAGCGCCGGTCATTTCTACCACTTCAAGGTCTTGCTTCCGTAAAACTTATTTGAACATAGGTGTTTTGTTGTGATGAGGTCGGTCCCCTGTCTCTTATCCCAATCTCCGAGCCCCCGAGACCGTACTAGAGCTCGTATGCCGTCTTCTGCTTGAAAA
>CAMWSI010000142.1 GCA_947176875.1 uncultured Bacteroidales bacterium | reverse complement strand
ATCTGTTCATAACCGTCTTTCTTCGCCTGCTTGGCAAAAAACGTATAACGGTTTTTGGCCTGAGATTCTCCTGCAAAAGAAGCCAGGAGGTTTTTTTCCGTCTGCGTTCCTTTCAGTGTGTTCATAGCATTGAAATTTTTAATTAACGGCTCCGGACGGTTCCATACATCGGAACCTGTTTCTTCCGAGAACCTTATTGAATGCGAATTTACGATTTTTTTTAATTATACCAGCTTTTCGGCCGATGTAATTTCCCGTTTGCCGCCCGGACCGGGCAACATGGTCAATATGAAACCGGCCGCCTGAAGGTTTTTCTTCCATCGGCCCTGGGCGCAGTAAGTCACAAGTCGACCTCCCGGTACCAAAGCGGCATACAGTCTGCGCGCCACTTCTTCCGTCCAGAGTTCAGGCTGAACGCGTGGCGAAAACGCATCGTAATAAACGAGGTCGAAAATCCGGTCCGGCCAATCGATGTCTTGAAACAATCCTTTCACCTTACGGGCTTGAAAACAAGGGGTAACAGCCGTAAACGGCAACGATGGCCGCCATGCCGACCACGGCAGGTCATGCAAGGCGCCATAGCAAACGGCTTCATCGCCCAAACGCGCGGCATACCCCAAAGTCGAAACGATTTCAGCCGACAACGGATAAGCTTCCACGCCCGTATATAATACCTGACGCTTCGCCCGGACGGCGGCGCGGACCGTCAGCACCGCGTTCAACCCCGTGCCGAATCCCATTTCCAATATACGAAGCGGCGCATCGGCCGGCAAAACGGCCTGCACCGCATCGAAACCACGCTCTATATAAATCCACTGCGCCTCCTCGAACGCGCCGAACATAGAGTGATAATGCTCGTTTTGTTCCGGCAAATAGAGCGTGGCCCATCCATCCTGAGTTTCCTCTATCGACAGTTTCATTTTTTTTCTTACCTTTGCGCTGATGTGCCGGGATAGGAGCGGTTCGGCGGAGTCCAAGCAAACTTGGCTCTGCGCTTGCCTTTCACTGTCTTTGGCTTTTGCTTCCGCGGATGTGGCGTAATTGGTAGCCGCGCCAGACTTAGGATCTGGTGCCGAAAGGCGTATGGGTTCGAGTCCCTTCATCCGCACTACGGTTCTTCCGGATATGCCGCATGGCGGTTATTGTAATATTCGTCCGGATCCTCCGCTTCCTCAGCCCGCGTCAATGTGCGCTTTCCGTTGTATTTCACTTCTTCTTCCCCGCGATTGTAAAAGACACGGACAATGATATCGCCGTTCTCGTCGTATTTGGTCCAGCGTCCGATCCTTCTGCCCAGGCTGTAACGCGCTTCTTCGCGCAGTTTGCCGTTATCCCAATAACGGTAATGCGTACCGTGCGGCTGTCCGTCTATGAAATTGCCGCGGAACGACAATGCGTTCCCTTTCCCATGCCAATAAGATTTCCAAAGACCGTTGCGTTCACCGTCCTTATAACGACCCTCCGTCCGTTCTTCGCCTTGGATAAAAGTCCATTCGCCTTCTTCCAATCCCTCCACGTAATGACCGTGCAAAACACAGACCCCGTTTCCGTCATATTCTTCCGTCAGGCCGTCCGGCAATCCGCGATGGTATGCCTGCCGCAACCGTACGCTACCGTCCGGATAATACCATGTCCAACGGCCCTCGTAACGGCCGCCCGCAAATTCGCCCTCCTGTTCCAATGTGCCGTCAGGATAATAATAAGTCCATTCGCCATGTTTACGGCCACGCCTGAACTTCCCCTTGCAACGCAACGTGCCGTCGGGGTAGTATTCTTTCCACTCATCCTGAAAATAACCGTTGTCGTCTATGATGCCGCCGCCCACGATTTCACCGTCCTTGAAAAGCGTTCCCCGTATCACCTTACCCGTAAGGCTGTCGTATTCGCGACAAATTCCCTCCGGCTTACCGTTCTTGTAACCGACCTTCAATTTGGGTTTTCCATCGGCATAATACTCGGTATAAACCTCGACTTTGGCCAATTCGGGCGCATCCGTTTCCACAACACCCATCACGTATTTCTCAATACGCACGATATTGCCGAGTGTGTCATATTCCTTGTAGTAACCGTTTTTCAAATCATCGGTGTACGGCACTTCCCAAACTGTCTGGTCATTCGGATAAAACGCTTTCCAGATTCCCTGCCGGAGGCCTTTTCCGTCACGGCGGTTTACAGCCTGCTGTGCCGTCAGGATACCTTTCCTGTAAGTCCGCGTATAGATGATTTCACCGTTTTCGTCGTATTCCTTGGCCAAACCGTGTTTCTCTCCCTGCACAAAAGGCTCCGTTTCAACCAATCTATACGATGTGTCATAGTGGGAGCGCAAACCGTCGAGTACATCCTTTACATAATATTCTTCCAGAATACCGTCTTTCGAATAATAAACGGATTTACCCTGTCTTACATCCTTCACGTAAGTTATCTCAGATTTCTTACGGCCGTTTTCATAAAAAAACCATAAACCGTCCAACTTATGATTCTTACGGTTTCCTTCGGAAATCAATCGACCCTGACGGTCATAACTGCGCCACCAACCCTCAGGTTCACCATCTACGACATAACCTTCGCTCGAAAGCGAACCGTCGGCATACTGAAGCCGGACATATTCTCCGCCGGGCGGTACGGACTCCCGCATGATCCGTAAAAACGAATCCGTCACGGTATCCTGTGCCGAAACCATACATATGAAAACCGCATATATGCAGACCGCATATATGAAATATCGTCCGTTCCTGATTTTCATAAACCCGACTAACTCATACGCAACATCGCCTCTATCGGCTTGGACGCCATTTCTATGACTTCATCCGAAAGAATTATCTCGGGCGATTCGTCCACAAGACAACGGTGTATTTTCTCCAATGTGTTTTTCTTCATATGCGGACAATCGTTGCAACCGCATGTACCGTCCGTTCCGGCGATATAGAACGTTTTTTCCGGACAAATCTTATGCATGGCATGCAGAATACCCGTCTCCGTCGCCACGACATAAGCGTTCGAGACGTCTTCCTTTATAAATTTAAGCATGGCAGCCGTGGAACCGACAAAATCGGCTACTTCCAAAACGGCCGGATTACATTCAGGATGGGCGATGAGCCTAGCTTCCGGATGCGCCTGTTTCAACTTCAATACTTTTTCGGCTTCCAACATGTCATGTACCTCGCAACAACCCGGCCAAAGACGCATGTTTCGACCCGTCATCCGATTGATATAGCCGCCCAGATTCCTGTCCGGAACAAACAATATCTTTTGATCAACCGGCAACGCATTCACCAGTTTGAGCGCATTGCCCGACGTGCATATCAAATCCGAAAGGCATTTGACCTCAGCACTGCAATTGACATACGAAAGCACCATATGATCCGGATATTCGGCCTTCATGGCCTTCAAATCATCCGCCTTACAGGCATCGGCCAAAGAACAGCCGGCCGTCGGATCAGGTATCAGCACCTTTTTATCCGGATTCAGTATTTTAGCCGTTTCCGCCATAAAATGTACGCCGGCAAACAAAATGATGTCGGCCGTCGTATCTTTCGCTTGCTGGGCCAACGCCAGACTATCGCCTACAAAGTCGGCTATATCCTGTATTTCGGGAATCTGATAGTAATGCGCCAGCAGAACGGCGTTTTTCTGTTTTTTCAAACGTCTGATCTCATCCATCAACGACAAGTCTTCCTTTCTGTTTCCGTCATGAACGGACGAAACTCGGGTTTCCATATCACATCTAATTTTAATTCTGTCCGCCACCGATGCGTCACTCAAGCACAGTCGTCTGCAACGGCAACACCTGAATCCGCACGATTATTATTGTTTTAGACAGGAAAGCAAATGTAACGCAAATTCGAGAGAATTTCAACAAACTTGTTATGGTGGTTATAATTTCTTTTTAATAAAATTTATAAAAAAGGGATCATCACAAATACCATAAGTC
>CAMWSI010000141.1 GCA_947176875.1 uncultured Bacteroidales bacterium | reverse complement strand
CCGCCAGCGTGACGAGGTCGTCAATCATTTTGGACACCTTGCACTCGTGCGCGTAAACGGCCTTGAATACGTCGGTCAGGTCTTTCCACGAATGAGGCGTGTCTTCGGCTTTTCCCATCATGGCCGTACCGCCCCGTTTCATCAGATAAGACGCCATTTTATAGGCGTGTTCGTTTTCTTCTTCGGCTTGTTTTCTGAGCCAATGGGCAAAGCCGTCCAAGCCGTTTTTCTCGCAGTAGAACGACATGGCCGTATAGAGGCGGGAAGACCAAAATTCGGCCGTGATCTGTTGATTGATCGCTTTTTCGAGTTTCTTCGTGATTTTCATGGTATTTTGTTTTTAAGTGATAGCGATGTTATCGTACAAAAGGTATGCCGAGTATGTCTAAAAAGACAAGAGCGAATTGCCGGGCTTGATGGTCGCGGCGGTAACGGGCGCGCAACTCGTCCGATCCGCGGACGTGCGTATAGCCTTGCGTCCGCCATTGGACATAGGCTTCTCGAAGGAATCTTTCGACTTCTTCCACCGTGGAGGCCGCGAGACCCTGTCCGCTTTCGCGGAGCAGGCCGGCAATCGGGCCTTCGTCGCTGCGTATGCAGAGAATCGGTTTTTCAACGCCGAGCGCTTCAAAGAGTTTGGTCGTGAGTATGCCTTGCGGTTTGCGGAGGGCCTTTTTTTGGAAAGCCCACCGCCAAGGACGATACAGACGTGTCCGGGCCAGATCGGCCACCGGGTCGCCGGTCGCGGCGTCCGGGACGGTTGGCGGTTGGGCGTTCCGGGCACGGTTTGTCAGTACGAGCAGGACGGAGGCACGGTTCAGGACGGCCGGGAGTTTATCCGAAGCGATATAATCGTGTAGTTGCAGCGGGGCTTCGGATTTAGGCGTGTCGGGCGTACCGATGTCCAGCCCTGGCGCGATACGGCCGGCCAATTCGGTTAGTTGCCGCTGCGAGGTGCGGTCGCTGTAAAAAACGATTCGGGCGGTTGTCGCCCAATCGGCCTGTCGTTGTCGTCCGTTCTCCAAGGCCTGTAACAATAGGGACGGGTCGCTCCGGTTTGAACTGAACACGCGTCCGGCATAGACGATGTCGAACGTTTCCGTCGTTTGCGGTTTGAAAGCGTAAAGGGAAGGGTCATAGCCGTTCGGTATCAGAAATACTTTTCCGGCCCGACCGACGGCCCTGCTTAAAAGAGCCGTATGCCATGGAGAGACGGTGGTAACCGCGTCGGCACGGCGCAACAGACGGTTGCGTTTTTGAATCTGGCTTACGCCCCAGACGCGGCCGAGGCATGGCGCCAAACCGCCCCAATGCGGCAACGGGCGTGCGATAAAACCGCAGTCCGGATATTGTTCTATGATGTCGCGCAGGTCGGCCGTCCACGGCAAATCGTAGCGACGGGCAATCCGGGCGGCGGTGGGTAGGGGGAACGTGCGGTAGGTACTGCACAGCAACAGGTCGAACGGCCGTTCTTCACAGAGGCGGGCGGCCATTCCGTAGAGCGCGCGCGATTTGCGGCCCGGTCCGAAATGGGCTTTGACGTAGTTCGGAAAACGGCGTTCGTGTACTTCGATATCGCGACGTAGAAACGCGAATTCGCCTTGGTCGGCCACTTTTTCGGTGATGACGGTCACGTCATGGCCGAACGACTTCAGGTACCGGCTCAGATAACCCATGCGCGGGGCGAAAACAGGCGGGAACAGGTCGCATAATAATAAAATACGTAGGTGCGGTTTGAATTCGGACTTCTGTAAACGAGCCATATAGGCACAGGTTTCGGCATAGAGGCGGCTGGGCGTATCGTAGGCGATGCGTTCGAGCGGAATGCCGGGAATGGGGGGGGCGTCGGTTCGCCGGCCGGTGTCTGTCGGACGGCCGTGCATGAACGACGTATTGTGCCAAAGCAGACAAGCCTCGCCGCCGACGGTATGGATGCGGTCCAGCAAACCGTGTAGCGTTTGCCGGGCCTGCGTTTCATCCAAGTGCATGTAATTGGGATTGAATAACGTATTTTCCATACATACCAGCGGATGATAGACGACGGGCGTCAGGCGGCGGGCGGCCGGATCCACGGCGCGCACGGGCCGCGCCGTACCCAGGCGGAAGCCTGCCGTATCGGCAAAGCCCATCGTAAAGTCGTCCGTAAGGCCGTTTTCAGCCAAAAAGTGAATCTGGGACGGCTCTTGAAACCGTAGGAAGTGGTGGCGGGAGTGACGCAGGGTTATGCCCCATGTTTTTTCCAAATGCCGTTTCTCTTTGCCGATACTTTCCGGCCGCCCGCCTGCCGTATAGGAAACGTGCAGGCCAATCGTGGCGCCTTGGCGCAGAAGGCGGTCGCGCAGGCGGCGCAATCCGCGGCTTCCGGGACGGTAACGCGGCTTGTCGTAGCGGTGTTTTTCAGGTGATTTTATGAAGTAAATATCTTGAACAACAGGAGTTGAATTGTTTTTATTTAAAGTTTTTTTTAAGCTGTTGTCCAATGCGAAAACCGTAGAAAAAGTATCGTATGGATCTCGGATATGGCCGCCGAAGCAATAGGCGAAAGTCTTACGCAGGCCATGGCCGTCGCGCAACGAACGCCAAAGGCCTCTGGCCGATCGGTAAAGGAAAGGCGCATCGACGTCGTGGGTCAGGTAGATACGTTTCAGGCCGGGTTGCCAATTGTCCGTGGATGCCTTGTCCGCCGGACGGCTTACGAGTTCGTCTATACGCTGTTTGAGCCATAGACCGTATTCGTCCACAATCGGGCGGTCGAGGAAGCCGGCGCGCGCCGCCCAGCATTCCCTGCCGGGGAAGCGGCCGTGCGCATCCCGTACCGTCGGACGCACCCATTCCTCGTAACGGCTCAACATGAAGTAGGCGGATGCGACGAAATCGGCGTGCAATATCAACGTTTCGCCGTGGGCGTGCGCGTACCGTTCCATGCGGTTGTCACCGTATGGAACGGGCAACCCGTCCAATAGGGCGGGTTGCGCCGGCGGTAAACTGCCGGGTGTGCCGTAATCGCGGCCGAAGAAACCGGAGGGCTTGATGACGAGCGCGTAACGCGGCCATTCGGCCTTGTCGGCCGTGTAGCCGACTTTTTCCGTGTAAAACGGATCGTCCCGCAATAGGAACGAAAGGGTATAGCGTACGATTTCTTCCATAACGGATTACGTTTTAGGGAAAATGCGGCCGAGTCGGCGCCATGCCCGCGTCCAAAGTCCCGGTCGGCGGCCGCAAAGTGCGATGTAAGGGCGGGGAGTGGCGCCGAAACCTTGGAAAAACTGCGCGATGCCTTCGATCATCGAACCCTCGAAATCGAATATGTCGCAGAAGCCGGAACAATGTTCGATGGCCTTGAACAGAACCCGCGTCTGGGCATGGGTGTGGGGCGGCTGACGTTTGAGGCTGCCGCCGGCTACGTAAAAGGCCGTCCGGCCTTGCCAGGCCACGAACGCGGCCGCCTGTAGGCGGCCTGCGGCATCGTAGCCGCCCCACAGCAACCCTTGCCGCCTCTGTTGCGCCACCGCTATGAGCCGTGCCAGACAAGCGGTTTCCGCTTCGTTTTTGCGGAGACCGCGGGCGGCAAGGGTCTGCCGGTACAGCCGTAGCATCTCTTCGGGCGAACACGGGCGTACCGTGATGCCGCCGGCTTCGGCCGAACGGAGTCTTCTGCGGCTGTCCCGCCCCATACCCGTCCGCAAGGCGTTTTCCAGGGCTGCCGTTCCGTCGCCGTCCCGTTCCCGCCAATTCCGCAGTTCTTCCAGACGGAAGGAATAGCGTACGTGTAAATCCATTCCTTTCCAATAAAAAGGTTGCGCCAGTCGCTGCTCTGTCGGGAACTGGACATAAACGTAGCGGTAACGGCTCAAAGCGTCGGCTAATTCACGTAGAATCTTGTATTCTTTCGTTTGGTTTTCAGGAGATAACCAGATTGCCGTGTGTTGAGAGAAAAAAGGCGGCCGTACCG
>CAMWSI010000140.1 GCA_947176875.1 uncultured Bacteroidales bacterium | reverse complement strand
ATGCGTATGGCACTCAAGGAGGGCATCAATGGGAATTATCTCATCAACGACGCTTATAATTCCGATTACGACGCATTCTGGTTGGCGGTTGATCATTTGTTGCATCAGGCGAAGGGACGGCGAAAGCGCATTGTCTTGTCCGACATCCTGCAAAGCGGTCTGCCGGACGAAAGACTTTACGGGGCGGTGGCCGATCTGTTGCGCCGCCATAAGATAGAGGCGTTGGTCGGCATAGGTCCCCGTTTGATGCAGTACCGGGCTGTATTCGAAAATAGCGGTATGGAAACGGTCTTTTATCCCGATACCGACGCTTTCATGCAGGCGTTCGACCCCGCGCTCTGGCACGATGAAGTCATACTGCTCAAAGGGGCGCGGCCGTTCGCGTTCGAGCGGATAGCCAAACGTTTGAAGAAGAAAGTCCACGAAACGGTCATGGAAATCGATTTGGATGCCATGATTCACAATCTCAATTTCTTCCGTTCGCGTCTCAAGCCGCAGACCAAGGTCATGATCATGGCCAAGGCTTTCTCTTACGGCAGCGGTTCGTACGAAGTGGCCAACGCGTTGGCGTTCCATCATAGCGACTATATTACCGTGGCTTATGCCGACGAGGGGGTCAGTCTGCGCAAAAAAGGCATCGGGTTGCCGATTATGGTCGTGAACGCCGAGGCCGAGGGTTTGGAATCCGTCCTGCAATACCGGTTGGAACCGGAGATTTACAGTTTCCGGATGCTGGCGTTGTTTCGCGAGCGTTTGCGGCAGCTTCCGGCCGATCCGTCGGCCACGGTCGCCATCCATGTCAAGTTGGATACGGGGATGCACCGTCTGGGCTTTGAAGAAGCCGATTTGGACCCGCTTTTGGCCTGTCTGGCCGAAGAGCCGCGCCTGCGGGTGCGTTCTATTTTCACGCATCTGGCTACGGCCGACGAACCGGCTATGGACGAATATACGTTGGCGCAGTTGCGCCGTTTCGACCGTATGAGTGCCTATCTGAAAGTGTGCTTGCCCTACGGGGACGACATCCTGCGCCACGCGCTCAATACGGCCGGCATCTGTCGTTTCCCGCAATATCAGTACGACATGGTGCGTCTGGGTATCGGACTGTATGGCGTAGGGGTTACGGCCGAGATGGAAGGACAATTGGAAACCGTCAGTACGTTCAAGACAACGATTGCCCAGATCCGTACGATTGCGGCCGGCGAGGCCGTGGGCTACGGGCGTCGCTTCATTGCCGGACGGCCGATGCGGATAGGCGTGTTGTGTGTCGGCTATGCCGATGGTTTGAACCGGCGGCTCAGCCGGGGCGTCGGCAAGGTGTGGATACACGGGAAAGTCGCCCCGATAATAGGGAATATCTGTATGGATATGTGTATGTTGGATTTAACCGACATAGACGCCGCCGAGGGAGACGAAGCGATTCTGTTCGGCAAGGAATGGCCGGTCACGCATATGGCCGATGCCTTGCAGACGATTCCATACGAGGTGCTGACCGGTATTTCGCCGCGTGTCAAGCGGGTTTATTATCAGGCTTAGCCCGGATTACATTTCCGGTTCTTCCTCGATGGCTTCTTCGGTGGTCTCTTCCGTTCTGGCTTTATCGTGTTGGCAGTAGATATCCACGGGCAGATAGTCCGGTTTTTCGAAATCGTCCTGCGGGAATGCCAGCGTAGAGTCCGCATAGATTTTCTGCATGTAGAGCCCCCATACGGGTAAGGCGGCCCGGGCCCCTTGTCCGTAGGTCATGCTCGTGAAGTGAATCGAGCGTAATTCGCCGCCAACCCAGATGCCGGTGGCCAAGGTCGGCGTAATGCCCATGAACCAGGCGTCCGAATGGTTTTGCGTCGTACCGGTTTTACCGGCGATGGGTTGGGTCAGACCGTATTTGAAACGTAACCGGATGCCGCTGCCTTCCTCCACGACACCTTTCATAAGGTCTATCATGAGATAGGCCGTCTGCTCGTCCATGGCTTCCTGCTGTACCGGCGAAAATTCTTCAAGCACGACCCCGTGCTTGTCTTCGATGCGTGTGATGAATAGGGGTTCGCAGTGGATGCCTTTGTTCGCATAAGTGGCCATGGCCGCTGTCATTTCCTTGACGGAAATGTCCATGGTGCCGAGACAGATGGACGGTACGGCCTCCATGGCCGCCGTAATGCCCATTTTGCGGGTCAGCGCGATGACGGCTTCAGGCGGAAAGCGTTTGATGAGGTAGGCGGTCACGAAATTGACCGAATGCGCCAACGCCCAGCGCAGGCTTACCATTTCGCCCTCGCGTTCGTGGCCTGAGTTCTTGGGACACCAGTCTTCATCCTGTCCGGCCTGCGAGATGCAGACCGGTACGTTTGGCACCTGCGTGCAGGGCGCGTATTCACCTTCCTGCATCGCGAGCGTATAGACGAACGGTTTGAAGGTGGATCCGACCTGACGGGCTCCCTGCGAAACGTTGTCGTACTGGAAATACTTGTAATTGATGCCGCCCACATAGGCGCGTACGTAACCGGTCTGCGGTTCAATCGACATCAAGCCGCAATGCAGGAACCATTTGTGGTACCAGAGCGAGTCCCATGGCGTCATGACCGTATCGATTTCGCCGCGCCACGCAAATACTTTCATTTTCGTCTTCGTCTTGAAGTTCGCCATGATTTCTTCATCGCTCGCGCCCTCTTTCTTGAGGTTTCGGTAGCGGTCGGACAACCGCATCGCGTTCATCATGAAGCGTTGTACTTCGGCTTTGGTCACATTGACGAAAGGTGCGTTGGGTTTGCCTTTCAGGTGTTCGTAAAAGTCGCCCTGCAACTGTCCGCCGAGCCATTCATTGACCGCTTCCTCGGCATAGGCCTGCATGCGGGCGTTTATGGTCGTATGGATTTTGAGGCCGTCCTTATAGAGGTTGTAGGGCTTGCCGTCGGGCTTGCGGTGGTTGGCGCACCAAGTCAGCATCTGTTGGCGCAGGTTCTCCCGGAAATAGGTCGCCAGACCGTATTGGTGATCCTGTTGCGAGAACTGCGACATATCGAGCGGTATCGTTTTGCACGAGTCGTACACTTCTTGTGTGATGAAATCGGCCTTGAGCATCTGGTGCAGTACGACATTGCGGCGTTGGAACGCGTTTTCGGGATTGCGCACGGGGTTGTAAAGCGTCGTGGCCTTGAGCATGCCCACAAGCACGGCCGCCTCGTCCAGCGTCAGGTCGGCCGGATCTTTGGCAAAGTAAGTCTGGGCGGCTGTACGGATACCGAAGGAGTTGTTGCCGAATTCCACGGTGTTGAAATACATCGCGATGATTTCCTCTTTCGTGTAATTGCGTTCCAGTTTGACCGCAATGATCCATTCCTTGAGTTTGCGGACGGCCAGCAAAAATTTGTTGAGTTGCTTGCGGGGAAAAAGGTTTTTGGCCAACTGTTGCGTTACCGTGCTGCCGCCCCCGCTGCTACGGTCTCCGCCGATAATCGTTTTGCCGACCACGCGGAAAAGCGATTTGAGATCCACGCCGCTGTGCCGGTAAAAGCGTACGTCTTCCGTTGCGATGAGCGCGTCCACCAAATAGGGGGACAGTTCGGAATAATCTGCGTTCGTGCGGTTTTCAATGAAGTAAGTACCCAGAATCTGCTGGTCAGAGGAAATGATTTCCGAAGCCAGATTGCTTTCGGGATTTTCCAGATCTTCGAACGACGGCATGAAACCGAATATGCCGTACGAGAGACCGGTAAAAAACAATACGACGAAGAGGATGCAACCGCCGAAGATGAGCCAAAGCGTCTTTTTCATGTCAGTTGGCGTGTATATGTAAGCCGATATGGCTGATGTGTTTGACCGTATCCATACGTAAGGCATGCTTTACCTCCATGCGGTAACGGCCGGGCATCGGAAAATAAAGTTCGGGTCTGACGGCGAAGTCCGCCGATTTGTAACGGCCCGCTCCCTGGCCCGTCCATTGGCCGCGGTAGTCGGC
>CAMWSI010000139.1 GCA_947176875.1 uncultured Bacteroidales bacterium | reverse complement strand
GCCTTGATATCCACATTGTCATCGACCACCACATGTGCGCCCACCGGAATATCGTAAATCTTCAGGATTTCACCCGAAGCCGACAAAACATTGATGGACGGGTTCTTGGATTTCTGACGCGATTCGATGATGACCTTGTCCTTGTAGCCGGTCTGGTCGTCCGATTCCACGCGGAACGTCACGTTTTCCAACAGGTTTTGGAACGAAATCTTACCGCTTACCTCGGAGATGATGACGGCATTGTACGGATCCCAGTCGGCCAAAATCGTGCCGGCTTTCACGGCATCGCCATGCTTCACATACAGCCAAGCGCCGTAAGGCACATTGGCCACGGTCAATACGGCTTTCGTATTGGGATCCACGACCCGCATTTCAGCCGAACGGCCGATAACGACCTCGCATTTCGTACCGTCTTCTTTCGTGTAAGGCACGCTGCGCAATTCATCTATTTCAATGATACCGTCATATTTGGGTTCGATGCGGGCATTGGTACCGATATTGCCGCCGGCCACACCACCGACGTGGAACGTACGCAACGTCAGCTGCGTACCCGGCTCGCCGATGGACTGAGCCGCGATAACGCCGACCGCCTCGCCTTTCTGCACCATCTTGCGCGTGGCCAGGTTCCGGCCATAGCAACGGGCACAGACGCCATGCTTGGATTCGCAGGTCAGTACCGAACGGATTTCCACTTCTTCGATGGGAGAATCCTCTATCTTCTGCGCGATGTCTTCGGTGATTTCCTCGCCAGCCTTCACAATCAGTTCATTGGTCTGCGGATGATAGATATCGTCCACCGTCGTACGTCCCAAGATGCGTTCGTACAAGGTTTCCACCACCTCGTCGTTCTTCTTCAAGGCCGTAGCGATCAAACCGCGCTGCGTATGACAGTCTTCTTCCGAAATGATGACATCCTGCGCCACATCCACGAGACGACGCGTCAGGTAACCGGCATCGGCCGTTTTCAAGGCCGTATCGGCCAAACCCTTACGGGCACCGTGCGTAGAAATGAAGTATTCCAATACCGAAAGGCCTTCCTTGAAGTTCGCCAAAATCGGGTTTTCGATGATTTCACCGCCGCTGGCACCGGATTTCTGAGGCTTGGCCATCAAACCACGCATACCGCAGAGCTGACGGATCTGCTCTTTAGAACCACGCGCGCCGGAATCCAACATCATGAAGACCGGATTGAAACCCTGACGGTCTTCCGACAGCTGTTTCATCACCGTTGTCGTCAATTTGGAGTTCGTATGGGTCCAGATGTCGATGATCTGGTTGTAACGTTCGTTGTTCGTGATGAAACCCATATTATAGTTGTTCATCACTTCTTCCACGTCGTTGTTCGCGCCGGCGATGAGTTCCTCCTTGATTTCGGGTACGATGACGTCGCCCAGGTTGAACGAAAGACTGCCCTTGTAAGCCGTACGGTAACCCAAACTCTTGATGTCGTCGAGGAACTGAACCGTCTTGGCGTTGCCGGTCTTCATCAACACATCGGAGATGATGTCGCGCAACGACTTCTTGGTCAGAAGTTCATTGATGAAACCGTATTCCTTCGGTACAACGCGGTTGAAGATGATACGTCCCACCGTCGTGTCGAGCAGATAGGTAGAACCGTCTTCGGGCTTTTCCAAACGCACCTTGACCCAAGCGTGCATATCCACCCGGCCTTCGTTGTAGGCGATGAGGGCTTCTTCGGCCGAATAAAAGACCGAACCTTCCCCTTTGACTTTCATGTCGCCTTCCGATTTGAGCCCTTTGGTCAGATAGTACAGACCGAGTACCATGTCCTGAGAGGGTACCGTGATAGGCGCGCCGTTGGCGGGGTTCAAAATATTGTGTGACGCCAGCATCAGCAACTGGGCTTCCAGAATGGCCGCGTTGCCGAGCGGTACGTGTACCGCCATCTGGTCACCGTCAAAGTCAGCGTTGAATGCCGTACATACCAACGGGTGCAGACGCATGGCCTTACCTTCAATCAGCTTAGGCTGGAACGCCTGGATACCAAGACGGTGCAGGGTCGGAGCACGGTTCAACAGAACGGGGTGCCCCTTCAGGATATTTTCCAGGATGTCCCAAATAACGGGATCTTTACGTTCCACGATTTTCTTGGCCGATTTAACCGTCTTGACAATACCGCGTTCAAGTAACTTGCGGATTATAAACGGCTTGAACAATTCAGCCGCCATATCTTTCGGCAGACCGCATTCATTCATCTTCAAATCCGGCCCTACGACAATGACCGAACGGCCCGAATAATCGACACGTTTACCCAAAAGGTTCTGACGGAAACGGCCTTGTTTCCCCTTCAAGCTGTCGGAAAGCGACTTGAGCAGACGCGTACCGTCGCTCTTGACCGTGCGGGCCTTGCGGCTGTTGTCGAAAAGCGAATCCACGGCTTCCTGCAACATGCGCTTTTCGTTACGCATGATTACGTCCGGCGCCTTGATTTCGATCAGACGTTTGAGACGGTTGTTACGGATGATGACCCGACGGTACAGATCGTTCAGGTCGGACGTGGCGAAACGGCCGCCGTCCAACGGCACCAACGGCCGCAGGTCGGGCGGAATGACCGGCACGACCTTCATAATCATCCATTCCGGCCGGTTCTCGATACGTGCCTGCGATTCGCGGAATGCCTCCACGACATTGAGGCGCTTCAACGCCTCCTGTTTTCTCTGTTGGGAAGTTTCCTTGTTCGCCTTGTCGCGCAATTCATAGGACAGCGCGTCCAAATCGATGCGTTTAAGCAGATCGTACAATGCCTCGCCGCCCATCTTCGCGATGAACTTGTTCGGGTCGGTATCGTCAAGCAACGCGTTGTCGGCGGGCAAGGAATCGACGATGTCGTAATATTCCTCGTCCGAAAGGAACTGCATGAATTCGATGCCGTCGGCCTCCTTGATACCAGGCTGTATCACCACATACTTCTCGTAATAGATGATTGACTCCAGCTTCTTGGTCTGCATGCCCAACAATGCGCCGATTTTATTCGGCAGAGAACGGAAAAACCAAATGTGCGCCACGGGAACGACCAACTGGATATGTCCCATGCGTTCGCGTCTGACTTTCTTTTCCGTCACTTCCACACCGCATCGGTCGCATACAATGCCCTTATAACGGATACGCTTATATTTACCGCAATGACATTCCCAATCCTTGATCGGACCGAAAATGCGTTCGCAGAACAAACCGTCGCGTTCCGGCTTGTATGTACGGTAGTTGATGGTCTCCGGCTTGGTCACTTCTCCGTGAGAACGCTCCAAAATGGTTTCCGGAGAGGCCAAACTAATGGTAATTTTGTTAAAATCCAAAGCTACAGGACCTTCTTTCTTCAACGCCATATATGTAGTTAAATTGTGTGTTAATTATCAATTGGGGTTCGGGATCACGGCTGAACCCTGGCCGGTTCCGGTCTATGGCCGCATCGTTAACTGAACGACACTTCCAAACCGAGTCCCCGCAATTCGTTTATCAAAACATTGAAAGACTCCGGAATGGAAGGCGTCGGCATATTCTCGCCCTTGACAATGGCTTCGTAGGCCTTGGCACGGCCGTTCACATCGTCGGACTTGACCGTCAATACCTCTTGCAGGATATTGGCTGCCCCGAATGCCTCCAGCGCCCAGATTTCCATCTCACCGAAACGCTGACCGCCGAACTGCGCCTTACCGCCCAACGGCTGCTGCGTGATGAGTGAGTACGGCCCGATAGAACGCGCGTGCATCTTGTCATCGATCATGTGGTGCAGCTTGATCATATAGATATAGCCCACCGTGGCCGGCTGGTCGAAACGTTCCCCGGTACCGCCGTCGTACAGATAAGTACGTCCGTACTGCGGCAATCCCGCTTCCTTGATATATTTGTCTATTTCCTCGGGTTCGGCGCCGTCGAAAATCGGCGTGGCGAACTGCAAGCCCAATTCCTTGCCGGCCCACCCCCGGTCGCTTATACA
>CAMWSI010000138.1 GCA_947176875.1 uncultured Bacteroidales bacterium | reverse complement strand
GGATCACAAACCCCGCCCGATTATGAACAGACATCTCGCGCATATCGGCAAGAATGACTTAAAATGAAAGGAGTTAGATTATGAAGAAACTTATTTCGTTGATAATTGGACTGATGGGCTTGTTGCTGATGCGGATCGAAGGCCAAGAAACGCGTCCGTCCCCATGGTTCCCGGAGGGTGCGGAATGGTATTACGGCCTATTCGGCGAATGGGAACTCTTTGGCAGTACTGGTTGTGTCCATATGACGGTGGCCAAGGATACGTTATTGGCAGACCGTCCGTGCAAGCAACTCAAATTGGAGGCTTGCGACGGCAAATACGAAACACTTTACGAATACGTCTATCCATGCGGCGACAGTCTGTTCTACTACAATTATGCGGCGCAGGATTTCTTCCTACTGTTGGATTTATCGGCTAAGAAAGGTGAT
The DNA here is from genome assembly GCA_947176875.1 of uncultured Bacteroidales bacterium. GTDB lineage: Bacteria > Bacteroidota > Bacteroidia > Bacteroidales > P3 > CAMXAS01. The sequence continues at coordinate 3,531 of CAMWSI010000138.1, read as the reverse complement.
ACGGTATGGATTCATAAATCCGATTCCGTTTTCATTCCCAATCCTGGTTTTGACCCTTATAGCCGTGATTATTTGGAAGAAACTAAGGTCATAGCTTACCGGATTTGTAATGTTGACACCATTGTTATGGCGGGTAAATCCTTTCGTCGCCAAAAAGCGGAACCTATTAGGTATAGAATAAATGGCTACGTAGTTTCATGGTGGAATTTTCCCGGCGTATATGGGGGAGATATTGTGGAAGGACTTGGTTCTATGAGCTATTTTTGGGGTGAATCTGAGCCTATGTATCCTGAAAGTGGAGGATATCACTTGCGTTGTTTCTTCGCGGAGGGGAAGACCTATATGACAGACGGCAAGTGTGACAACGTAGCGGTGGAAGAACCGCTTGAAAATACTTCCACCTTTTGGCGGCTGTCTCCGCAACCGGCTACGGAAATCGTGCGGGCGGTCTGCGAGAGCACCGTGTCCGGGACTTGGCACAGCGGCCGCTGGCGGCTCGTCGATGCGGCCGGCAAAGCCTTGCAGGGCGGCGTGTTTACGGACGGAAACTTTGAAATCGGTTTGTCCGACCATCCCGCCGGCCTCTACTTCGTCGAAATCACGGCCGCCGACGGCACGGCCTGCCGCCTGAAATGCCTAAAAGCGGCACGCTGAAACCAAATGCGACACGCCAAACACAAGCGTTGCAAAAACACGCCGAAACCACATTTCCCGTCCGGCAGCCACAGCCCCGCGCCGACGGACGGGATTTGCGGGTCGTTGGGCGGTGCTTGGGAGGTGTGCCGGCAACGCGGTCTGCTTTGATTTTAGGGGTGTCGAAACAGGCGATTTGGAAAAAATATGAAAATGAATTATCTTTGCAATGTTTTTGGCGGGCACGCCATGATGACGGATGAGGCGGTGGATTTCAGGATTTAGAGATGTGAGGGGGCGTGCAGCCCCTTTTTTGTTGCTTTCGCGGCTGATTTGCAGTGCATGACACGGACGATGTTCGCCGCGGGGGCTTATTGAAAGAGCAATGAACAAAGACAAGATACACGACTTGTTGGAAGAGGCCTTGGCCTTGCGTAACGAAGCCCGTTCGGCGGCGGGCGCGGCGGCCGACCTGTTCGAAGTCGATACGGTTGTTTCGCCGCGCAACGTCATCCGCATTTTCATCGACGCCGAGACGGGTGTTTCGATAGACGACTGCGTGCCGGTCAGCCGCCATATCGAAGGCGGGTTGGGCCGCGACCAAGAGGACTTTGAGATAGAGGTTTCGTCGGCGGGGCTGGACCGGCCGCTCAAAAAGGCGCGGCAGTACCGCAAGAACATCGGCCGTCGGCTCAAATTGATTGACCGCGAGAACAACACGTGGAAAGGCACGATTGTTTCGGCGGACGACGAGGGGGTGACATTGCGTTGCGATCCGCCGAAAGGCCGCAGGAAAAAGGCCGGCGTCACACCCGAAACGGGAAACCTTGACCGGAATTTCACTTACGGCCAAATCAAGGAGGCGCGTATCGAAATCGTCTTTTGACGCGGCGGGCAGACACGGCCCACAGACACGCCTTGGAAAACGAAAAAACAGTACAAACCATAAACGACAAAGCAAAAAAGACAATGGCAAGCGAAAACATCAATCTGGTGGATAGTTTCTCCGAGTTCAAGGATCTCAAGAGCATAGACAGGGAAACGATGATGCGTATTTTGGAAGAAGTTTTCAAAAGTACTTTGCTCAAGAAATACGGTTCGGACGACAATATAGACATTATCGTCAATATTGATAAGGGGGACTTGGAGATTTGGCGTAACCTGACGATTGTGGATGACGCCGACTTTACGGACGATACGTTGCAGATCCGTTATTCGGACGCCATCAAGATAGAACCCGACTTCGAGGTGGGCGAGGAAGTGTCGCAGCAGATTTTCCTCAAGGACTTCGGCCGCCGCGAGATTCTCAACATCCGTCAGACGTTGGTGTCCAAGATTCAGGAATACGAGAACAACATCATATACAAACGTTACAAAGAACGTATCGGCGACATCATCACGGGTGAGGTCTATCAGATTTGGAAAAAGGAGACGTTGCTGTTGGACGACAACGGCATCGAGCTCGTGTTGCCCAAGAGCGAGCAGATTCCGGCCGATTTCTACCGCAAGGGCGACACGTTGCGCGCCGTGGTGTTGAAAGTCGATGTGCGCAACAACGTGCCGGTCGTCATCCTTTCGCGGACATCGCCGGTATTCCTTGAACGTCTGTTTGAACAGGAGGTACCCGAAGTGTTCGACGGCTTGATTACCATAAAACGCATCGTGCGCGAACCGGGCGAACGCGCCAAGGTGGCGGTGGAGTCCTACGACGACCGCATCGACCCGGTAGGCGCCTGCGTCGGTATGAAGGGTTCGCGTATCCACGGCATCGTGCGGGAGTTGCGCAACGAGAACATCGACGTCATCAACTGGACGCAGAATCCGGAACTGCTGATTACGCGTGCGCTGAGTCCGGCCCGGGTGTCTTCGATCACGATACATGAAGACGAGAAGCGTGCCGAAGTCTATATGAAAGCCGACCAAGTGTCGCTGGCCATCGGCAAGGGCGGCAGCAACATCAAGCTGGCCGGCCGTCTTTCGGAATACGAAATAGACGTTTACCGTGAAGCCGACGGCGCCGAGGACGATGTGGATCTGCAGGAATTCAGCGATGAAATCGAACAGTGGATCATCGACCAGCTCAAGGCCATCGGTTGCGATACGGCCAAGGATGCGTTGAACATCGGTCAGGAAGAATTGGTGAAACGGACCGACTTGGAAGAGGAGACGGTGGCGGAGGTCTTGCAGATTCTGCGCGCCGAATTTGAAGAATAAGCGCGCTGAGGCGTCGGGTCTGACCCGCCCGGCCGAGGGACACTTTCGGCGAAAGCGGTTGCAAAACGGGAAATAAGCGATCAAAAGCACATAGAATTTATGGCAGAAGAAACAAAAACCGCTGTAAGGCTTTCCAAAGCCGCCAAGGAATTTAATATAGGCGTTCAGACCGTTATCGAGTTCCTGGCGAAGAAGGGTCATGAAATCGACTCCAACCCCAATTCCAAGCTTACCGCGGAACAATATGCCCTTTTGGCTAAAGAATACCAGAGCGATAAGGCGGTAAGGCAGGAGGCGGAGAACATCGATCTGGGGTTAGGCAAGAAGAAGGCGCCGATTACGGTGGAAGACGTGAAGAACGCGGCTGCGCCGGCATCGGCGGCGATGGAACCCGAAGACGAGGAACTTCGGATAAAGAAAGTCTCGTTGGAAGGCCCGGCCAAAAAAGCGGTCAAGACGGCTAAAACGGCCAAGGCGGCGGAAGAAACCGCCGATACGACCGCAGCGGTCGCGCCTGCGAAAAAGACGGCGCGCAAGGCCACCGTTTCCGAAGAGTCGGAACCGGTAACTAAGGCGGAAGATACGGTGGAAATCAAGTCGGCTCCGGCTGAAGAACCGGCCGAAACGCTGAAGGCGGCCAAGAAGAGCGGCGCGAAGAAAAAGGCTGCGGAACCGGCCGCCGTG
>CAMWSI010000137.1 GCA_947176875.1 uncultured Bacteroidales bacterium | reverse complement strand
ACGTTCGGCGCTGACGCCTTTTTCATGCATCCCTACCGGAATTCCCCGGCCGTTATCTTCTATCGTAGCGGAACCGTCCGCTTCCAAAGTTACTTTTATCGTATCACAATACCCGGCCAGATGTTCATCCACCGCATTGTCCACTATCTCGTAGATCAGATGGTTCAGTCCCTTTGTCGACACGCTTCCGATATACATGCCCGGCCGTAACCGGATGTGTTCGTTCCATTTCAGTTTGACGATGCTTTCGTCGGTATAGGCGGTTGTGTTTTCCGTTTCCATAATTTTTCCTAAAACTTGCCGTAGCGGATATTGTCAATCAGGCGGATGTTGCCGAGTTGTACGACGATACAGCCCACCTGTTCTGGGGCATCGTACCATGTCCGCAACGGTTGCAGCGTTCGCCCGTCCACGATTTCGAAATATTCGAGCGTCATGCCCGGTACGTCGGCCACGGCCTGTTCCACTAGCCGTTTGGCCGGCGTCACGTCGTCGTCGCGATGGGCCGCCTTGCAAATCTCGGCCGATTCCAGCAGGATGCGGTGTATGGCGGGCGCTATGGCGCGCTGTTCGGGCGTGAGCAGCAGGTTGCGCGAACTCAGCGCGAGGCCGTCGTCTTCACGTACGATGGGGCAGGGCACTATCCGCACCGGCAGTTTCAGTTGGCGTACCAATTCCTGTACAATCGCAATCTGCTGGTAGTCTTTCTCGCCGAAATAGGCGCGGGTGGGGTTCACCATGCGGAGCAGCCGGCCGACGACAACGCCCACACCGTTGAAATGTCCGGGACGGTTCTTGCCTTCCATGACGCGTTCCAATGCGCCGAAGTCGTAGCTTTCTATCGGTTCGCCCTGCGGGTACATTTCTTCGGCGGAGGGCGCGAATACAAGATCTATTCCTATGGGCTCCAGTAGTTTCAAGTCGGCTTCCAACGTGCGCGGATAAGTCTTCAAGTCGTTGGGATTGTTGAATTGAATCGGATTGACGAAAATGCTGACGACCGCGGCATGGTTCTCCCAATGCGCGCGTTCGATAAGCGACAGGTGACCCCGGTGCAACGCACCCATCGTGGGCACGAATCCGACCGTTTCGCCTTTTTCGTGGCGCAGACGGTCCGTCTCTTCCATCAGTTCCCGTTTGGTGTAACAGACTTTCATGATGTTATTTCTATAAATATTCGGATAGTTCCGTTATCGGTCTTGGCTGCTTTTCCCCTATTCTTGCGGCGCGTCGTTTTCGCGGTTTGCCGCTTCTTTGGGCAGTACGTTTCTGAACAGTTCGAACAGGTTGGCCACCTGCACGGCCTTGATTTTCATTTCCGCGGCCGGTCGGGCGAGCCGGTGGTAGCGCGAGATGAAGATGCGTTCGAAGCCGAGCCGTTCGGCTTCCGCGATGCGTTGTTCAATGCGGCTCACGGATCGGATTTCTCCGGTCAGTCCCACTTCGCCCGCGAAACAGTCTTTGGGCGAAAGCGCGATGTCGGTGCCGGAGGATAGTACGGCCGCCACGACGGCGAGGTCTATGGCCGGGTCTTCCACGCGGATGCCGCCCGCTATGTTCAGGAAGACGTCTTTCTGGGTGAGCCGGAAGCCGCAACGTTTCTCCAGAACAGCCAGCAACATGTGCAAGCGTCTGAGGTCGAAGCCCGTGGCCGAGCGTTGCGGCACCGAGTAGGTGGCGCCGCCCACCAGGGCCTGCACCTCGATGAGGATCGGCCGCAAGCCTTCCATCGTGGCCGCGATGGCCGTGCCGCTCAGCAGCGTTTCGCGCTTGGAGAGCAGGATTTCGGAGGGATTGCTGACCTGACGCAAGCCTTGCGCCTGCATTTCGTAGATGCCCATTTCGTGCGTGGAGCCGAAACGGTTCTTGAGCGAGCGCAGGATACGGTAGTCGTAATGGCGGTCGCCCTCGAACTGCAAGACCGTATCGACGATGTGTTCCAGTACTTTGGGACCCGCAAGGCTGCCTTCTTTCGTGATATGGCCTATCATGAAGACCGAAATGCGGCGGGTTTTGGCGAACTGTTGCAGGCGTGCCGCGCATTCCCGAATCTGGACGATGCTGCCGGCCGAACTCTCTATCTCTTCGCTGTAAAGAGTCTGTATCGAGTCTATGACCACGATGTCGGGTTGCAGGGCTCCGGCCTGTTCGAGAATCCGCTCCACGCAGGTCTCGGTCAGGATGAAGCAGGGGGCGGTGCTGAGGCCGATGCGGTCGGCCCGCATCTTGAGTTGTTGTTCGCTTTCCTCGCCGCTGACGTACAATACTTTATAGGTGTCAAGTTGTAGGGCCACCTGCAACATGAGCGTCGATTTTCCGATGCCGGGTTCGCCGCCTACGAGTAGCAGTGAACCGCGGACCAAGCCGCCGCCCAACACGCGGTCGAGTTCATCGTCGCCGAGCGGCAGCCGTTCCGGGCCCTGCCCCGTTATTTCCACGAGCGGGCGGGCTTGGGGAACATCGGCGCGCGACGGGGTCAGCCCGCCGTTCGCGCTTCTGCCGCCGGCCTTGGGCGCGGCCACGACTTCTTCCTCAAACGTGTTCCACGCCCCGCAGGTCGGGCATTTCCCCAGCCACTTGGGCGAGGACGCGCCGCATTCGCGGCAGTGGAATATGGTCTTGAGTTTGGCCATCATTATCTTAAACTTCGCTTCACTCGTTTCAGTAAACGCGGCGCCTCGGCATAGTGCAAATAAATTTGCCTTTTGCGCTCGGCTTGCAGTTTATTTCAAATCACACCCTATCAGTTGGATGAACTCATCGCGCGTCCGCGGGTCTTTCAGGAAAGCCCCCGTAAAGTCGGAGGTCGTCGTCACGGAGTTTTGCTTCTGCACGCCGCGCATTGACATGCAGAGGTGCTGCGCCTCGATGACGACGGCCACGCCGAGCGGTTCCAGCACTTCCTGTATGCACTGCTTGATTTGGGTCGTGAGCCGCTCCTGCACCTGCAACCGCCGTGCGAATACATCGACGACACGCGGTATCTTGCTCAACCCCACTATCTTTCCGTTCGGAATATACGCTACGTGCGCCTTGCCGAAAAACGGCACCAGATGGTGTTCGCAGAGTGAATAAATCTCTATGTTCTTGACGATGACCATCTGCCGGTAGTCTTCCACGAACAGGGCCGACCGCAGGATGGCCTGCGGGTCCTGATGGTAGCCTTGCGTGAAGAACTGCATGGCTTTGGCCACGCGTGTCGGTGTAGCCTCCAGACCCTCCCGCGCCGGATCTTCGCCCAAAAGCGTCAGCGTCTCTTTGTAGAGCGCGGCCAGCCGTTCGGTTTTTTCATCGCAGTAGTCGTCAATTTTTTGATAACCAAAATCGTTCATAAAGCAGTGCCCAAGTTTGAAAGGGGAGCAAAGGTACGAAAAGTCGAGCGTAGAAAAAATAAACGGAATTTATTTTTTCTGCCGAGCCGGAGTATCTTCACGCAAAGCGTAAAGAAACGAATATTCTTGTTAATTAGTGTTAGAAAGCGTAACTTTACACGATTTTGGATAGCCGGTTCCTGCCCATGTAAGGTATAAGGTTCTGGCAAATAGTTATTTGTGTTTGCTATAATGTATAAAAACAGGCGTTTTTCCATTCAGTGGCTCCGTCTCGTCGGGCTTCTGCTGAGTTGTTTAAGCTTGGGCGTAAACACATTGCGGGCGGATTCGCGCATCGTTGTCTTCCGTCCGGCGAATTTCGATCCGGCCAAGGTCTGCGGTTTCGATGTCCGCAGCGAAGTCTGGCTATGTGCGGAGGGCGCCAACGATACGTGTATTTGGGAAGTGACGGAGGGGGTCGGCGAGTTCGGCCGTCCTATCACGACATACGGGAATAGATACGGCGATACGATTCCGTTCTATTTCGTGGAGTTGCCCGTTGACGGTACGGTTACGGTCAAAATGGGGAAAAACAGCGAGACGGTCGTGGCCCGCTTGGAATTGAAGCAGATCAAGAAAGCGGAGGCCGTTGCGGATATAACCTGGGC
>CAMWSI010000136.1 GCA_947176875.1 uncultured Bacteroidales bacterium | reverse complement strand
CGGCCCGAAAACAGCCTCCGTCACCAACAGGTCGCAGACCGTCTGTCCGACTTTGGTCTGCAAACCGACCGGCAACGACTGCAATTCGCCTACGGTCAAAAGGCGCGTGCGCGAGAGATAATCGTCGAACCGTTCGAAATAATCCAAGACTTCGTTCCGCGTACGCTCCCACCAGTCCGAAATGCCGTCACCGAACGAGGAAACCGCCGAATCCTGCGCGGCCGCCACCCAGCCACACGCCACGGCCCACCATAGTCCAAGACCTATACGCCAAATTATCGAGAAACGTCCCGAACGTCTTATCCGTTGCACTACCTTACTCATAATCCCATGTATTTTTACCATTCGGACACAAAGGTAACGGGCGGGCATTCCCACGGCAACGGAAAATCCTTAATAAAACTTAGAATTTCAGCGCATGCTTAAAAAAACTAAAAGAAACAGGCGGCCGAAACACCCCCCAAAAACGGGCAAAACCGGCCCAAGAAACAGCCGAAAACACTAAACGAAACGGGCGGCCTCCGCAAGGGAAACCGCCCGTCCGAAACCCCGCCGCCGGAAAGGCGGAGGGTCACACCTAATCCTAATACAAGAAGCTCAGCAAGATACCGGCGGCCACGGCCGAACCGATAACGCCGGCCACATTCGGCCCCATGGCGTGCATGAGCAGATAGTTGGTCTTGTCGTACTCCAAACCCACCACTTGGGATACCCGCGCCGAGTCGGGCACGGCCGAAACGCCGGCATTGCCGATGAGCGGGTTGATCTTGTTGTCGCCCTTGAGGAACAGGTTGAAGAACTTGACGAACAATACGCCGCAGGTGGTCGCGATGACGAACGACAACGCCCCCAACACGAAAATCAGAATCGACTTAGGCGTCAGGAACGAAGTGGCCTGCGTGGAAGCCCCTACGGTCAGACCTATCAGAATCGTCACAACGTCGATCATCGGGCCGCTGGCCGTATTGGCCAACCGCTTGGTCACGCCGCTTTCCTTCAACAGGTTGCCGAAGAACAGCATCCCCAACAACGGCAGACCCGTCGGCACGATGAAGGTCGTGAGCAGGATACCGACAATCGGGAAAATCACCTTTTCGGTCTTGGTCACGGCACGCGGCGGCCGCATGCGGATAACGCGTTCCTTCTTCGTGGTCAGCGCACGCATGATGGGCGGCTGGATAACCGGCACCAACGCCATGTAAGAATAGGCCGACACGGCGATGGCCCCCATCAGGTCGGGCGCCAGTTTGGACGAAATGAAGATGGCCGTAGGACCGTCGGCCCCGCCGATGATACCGATGGCCCCCGCTTCCGCCGGCGAAAAACCGAGCAACAGAGCCACCGCATAGGCGAAGAAGATACCGAACTGGGCGGCCGCGCCCACCAGCATCAACTTGGGATTCGAAATCAGGGCCGAGAAATCGGTCATGGCCCCGATACCCAAGAAAATCAAGGGCGGATACCAGCCGTTCTGCACCCCGTGATAAAGGATATTCAACACGGAGCCCTGTTCGTAAATACCGATTTTAAGCCCCGGATAAAACGGGATATTCCCGATAATCATACCGAAGCCGATAGGAATCAACAGCATGGGTTCAAATTCTTTGGCTATGGCCAAATAGATGAAAATCAAGCCCACGCAAATCATGATGAGATGTCCCCACGTCACATTGGCGAAAGCCGTGTAATTGAGGAACTGGCCCATCTGAGCCATAATGAACTGGAGAAAACTCGCTTCTGACGCCATAGGTTACCTCCTTATTCCATTACGATCAGGACGTCGCCTTCCATGACGGCATCCCCTTTACGTACCTTAATCGTTTTAACAACGCCTTCCTTGTCGGAATCGATATTGTTTTCCATTTTCATGGCTTCCAACAACAGCAGATGCTGGCCGACCTTTACCGTATCGCCTTCCTTGACCATGACGTCGAGTACCGTACCGGGCAACGGAGACTTGATTTCGGAGGCCGCGCCGGCAGCGTTCGTACGCGCCACTTTCGTATCGGATTCCGTCGAAGGAACGGCCACGGGACGCACGAGTTTCGGGGTCTTGGTCTGCTTGATTTCCTTATCGACCTTCACTTCATAGGGCGTGCCGTTCAGGTTCAGTTTAATGGTCTGATCCTCTACACTGTTGATTTCCACTTCGTATTGGGTGCCGTGGATCGTGAATTTATAATTTTTCATAGTGTTTATTTACCGTTTTTGATTTGAAAATAAGGGTTCATGCCATACAGTTTGGAACTCCAGGGCGAATAGGTACGCGATACTTTCTCTATCGTCAGAATCGTGTTTTCCTCGTCATGCAACTCGCTTTGGTACATGTAGATGGCCGCCGCGATAGCCGCATAGACGTCGCCGCTCAGGTCCTCGCCCTTGGGAATCGAAGCCTTGATTTCCGCCTTGTCGCCGCCCGTCGCCTTGTGTTCGGCCCTTACCGCCCGGCGGTGGTTGATGGCCATGATGCCCTTGCCCAGAAACTTGAACGCCACGTAAAGCAATACCAGACCGCAGAACACCACCGAAATGGCGATGAGCATCAAGGCCACGCCGTTCGGGTCGTTCTTCTGCATCTCTTCCGCTTTCTTAGGTTTGAGATAGTGGAAATTCAGGTCGGGATGGAACGTCATGTTGTCCAAACCGCCCGCCGCATCCAATACCGTCACGTCATACCCCAGGCCATTCTCGCCCGCTATATAAAGTTCCCGCGCTTCCGGGTCGTAACTGAACGCGAAAGCGTTGCCGGCAAAGTAGAAGCGTTCCACTTCCCCGCCCTGCAAATTCAGAACCGCCAGATAGCAGGAGTCCCGCTGCGTGGCCAATATCACGACATGACCGTCGTAAATCGCAACGCTTTGGGGACGGTAAATCTTCTCCACATCATGCCTTCCGCCTACGACATCGGCGATGAAACGTTCGCGGAACGCCATGGCCGAACCGTCATAGACGATAAGATCGACCGCGTTTTCCACCGAATTGATGCCGGCGAAAAGCTGGCTTTCCTTATCGAAAGCGAAAAGTTGGGGAATCAGCGGATCGGCAAAGCCGGCCGCCTGCACGGAGACCTCCGCCCCGGAGGCGGAGGTAACAGCCGTTTGCGCCTGCAGACCGGCTGCAAGACCGCAAACGACCGTCCAAACGATCAAAAATTTCTTACTGTTCATTTTTTTCGCCTGTTTAATGTTACAACGGAATATTGGTATGCTTCTTAGGCGGAACAGTGTCTTTCTTCGTGGCCAAAGCCTTGAGCGCACGGATGATGCGGAAACGCGTGTTGCGCGGTTCAATGACATCGTCGATAAAGCCGTAGCTGGCCGCGTTGTAAGGATTGGCGAACTTGTTCTCGTATTCGGTCGTCTTGTCTTCCACGAATTTCTGACGGTCTTCGGCATTTTCAATGGCTTTGACGTCCTTGCCGTACAATACGGAAATGGCGCCGGAAGCCCCCATAACCGCGATTTCGGCCGACGGCCAAGCGTAGTTGATGTCGCCGCGCAGCTGTTTGGAGCTCATAACGTCGTGCGCACCGCCGTAAGACTTGCGCAACGTAATCGTTACCTTGGGCACCGTCGCCTCGCCGTAAGCGAACAGGAACTTGGCGCCGTGGATGATGATGCCGCCGTATTCCTGGGCCGTGCCGGGCAGGAAGCCGGGCACATCGACGAGCGTCACGATAGGAATGTTGAAAGCGTCGCAAAAACGCACGAAGCGCGCGCCCTTACGCGAAGCGTTGATGTCAAGCACACCGGCGATGTATTTGGGCTGGTTGGCCACGATACCCACCGACTGACCGTTGAAACGGGCAAAGCCGACCACGAGGTTCGGGGCATAGTGACGGTGCACTTCCATGAATTCCTGATCATCGACGATGGCGTGGATAACGTCCAACACGTCGTAAGGCTTGTTGGGATTGTCGGGAATAATCGTATTGAGGCTGTCTTCGAGACGGTCGATCGGGTCGGTGCAGGGCAATACGGGC